>JACCRA010000012.1 GCA_013813825.1 Pyrinomonadaceae bacterium
CAAGTTTTCCGGTGATTTTGTCGAGAGGGTCACACCCGTTCCCATCCCGAACACGGAAGTTAAGCCTCTTAGAGCCGATGGTACTGCGTGGGAAGCTGCGTGGGAGAGTAGGAAGTCGCCGGATTAATTCTTAAATTAAGCCCGCTCAGGTTTTTCGCTTGAGCGGGCTTTTGATTTTTCCCGCCCCTTTGAGACAATGCGGGCAAACACAGCAAGGTTGCTGGCTCATCGAACTGTTTAATCCCAAGCGAGGACCATCCTGAGACGACTATGAATAAAATTATTTTTTTATTGCTGTCACTCTTTCTCTCCGCTTGCGAGGACACGGCTACCTCAAATTCTAATCCTAAGACAACGCCGAACCAGCCAGCGAGTACCACGGCACAAAACGTCCCGTCTCCGTTGGCGACAACTAGCGAGCAATCTCCCGCTGCCATCAGCAGTAACAGCGGCGTACCGACTTTCGGATATGAAGTCGTTGCCACTTATCCACATGCGCGCGACGCCTTCACGCAAGGGTTGATTTTTCAGGACGGGCAACTTTGGGAAAGCACTGGGCAGTACGGCGAATCGAGCTTGAGAAAAGTTGATTTGAAGACGGGCAAAGTTTTGCGGAAAGTTGATGTCCCGGACGAATTTTTTGCCGAGGGCATGACCGCGCTCCACGGCAAAGTTTATCAATTAACGTGGCAGGAACGAAAAGGCTTCATCTACGAGGCTGATAGTTTCAAGCAATCGGGCGAGTTTGCTTATCAAGGTCAAGGTTGGGGGCTAACACACGACGGCCAAATGCTCATTATGAGTAATGGGACCAATCAGCTACGTTTTCTCGATCCCGCCACCCTGCAAGTGACAAGGACAATTGCCGTTATGGATAACGGTGAGCCGCTCAATCAACTCAATGAGCTTGAGTACGTGAAGGGGGAGATTTACGCCAACATCTGGCAGACGGACAAGATTGTTAAGCTCAATCCAGAGAGCGGAAAAGTTCTTGGTTGGATTGATCTGACGGGACTTCTCCCGACTCGCGACTACACGCCTGAGACGGATGTGCTCAACGGAATTGCCTATGATGCAAATGCCGACCGCTTGTTTGTGACCGGTAAGTTGTGGCCGAAGCTGTTTGAGATTCGCCTTGTCAAAAAGTGAGTGGAGATATGTAAGGTCGCCGCTGCCGTTGCCAAAACATTTTGAATTTCGATAATTATTTCAGAGCCTCTTCATACGCGATGATCGCCGCCAGCACTTTGGCGCTCGCCGTCTCGGGCGGCGTCGGCGCTGGTTTGGCGACAATCTTTTTTGCTTTGCTGGTTGCGGCGTGGATGTGTGAAGGAACGCGCTGGCAGTTATCGGCGCGCTTAGGTCTCATCGTTTTGCTGGCGTCGCTGCCTCTGTTTTTCCTCGATTGGAAACTAAGGCTATTCAGTGAGTCAATTGCGAGGCCGGAGTTGTCAGGCTTGTTCTCGCTCGTTCATTTCATCCTTTTTCTTGCCTTACTGAAAATCTGGCAGGTCAAGGCGGATCGCGACTGGTTATTTCTCTACCTGATCTCGTTCTTTAAAATTTTGTTGGCCGCCGGTTTGAGCATCAGCCCTTTTTTCCTGCTGCTTCTCGGCCTCTACATTTTGTGCGCGAGTTCGACGGTAGTGTGCTTTGAGATTCGCAAAGCCCGACGGAATTCAGCGCCTGAGACGCGCACTCAAATCTCTCTAGAACCCACGCGCCTCCGGCTTTTGCGCCATCACCTTTCGAGTCATGGAACTGGCGGCGGCGGCGAGGTTCGCCGGTTGCCACTCGTCGCCGCTGTGTTCGTGCTTTTGATCTTCAGTTTGGCGCTCCCGATCTTCTTCATCGCGCCACGTTTTCAGGGCGGCGCGCTGACCCGCGCCGAAGGCGGCGTGACCGGCTTGGTCGGGTTTTCCGACGAAGTGACGATTGGCGAAATTGCTAAACTAGAGCGGAGCAACCAACTCGTGATGCGGGTGCGGGTGGACGACGCGCAGTTAGCACGTCAGCGCGATTTGCGTTGGCGCGGGGTGGCGCTCGATCAATTTGACGGGCGGGTGTGGCGACGCTCTGATCCGCGAAGTGAATTCCAGACGCCGAAGGAGGGCGGGCTTTTTCCGTTCGGCACGACGACTGCTCTGGATCGGCTGACGACGCAAAGTTTTTTTATCGAGCCGGTGGACACGCCCGTGCTCTTCGCCGCGCCGCGCGCCGTCGCGATTCAAGCGGCGCTGCCGTTCGTCGGGCGTGACCGCGAGGGCGGCTTAGTGTCGCGCGAGCATTCACAGGAGCGGATCGCCTACCGGGCTTATTCCGACACGACTGAGCCGCCCGTCGAGCAACTGCGCTCTGACGTGAGTCCGTACCCGCGCTCAATGGTACGTTATCTTGAAGTGCCGGAAAATCTTGATCCGCGCGTCGCCGCCTTGACCCGCCAATTGATAGTCAGCAATCGGGCTGGAAATCGTTACGATGCCGCGCGCGTCGTCGAAGAGCACTTGAAGCGCGAGTTTCAATACTCACTTGACTTGAAAGCTGGCGGCGGCGATCCGTTGGCCGACTTTCTGTTCCGCGTGCGCGCCGGCAACTGCGAGTATTTTTCAACTTCGCTGGCGGTGATGTTGCGGACGGCGGACGTGGCGACGCGGGTCGTCAACGGCTTTCAAACCGGCGAGTACAATGCGGCAGCCGACGCCTTTACCGTCCGGCAGGCGGACGCGCACTCGTGGGTCGAAGTTTATTTTCCGGAGACTGATGCGTGGGTCACTTTCGACGCGACGCCGCCTGACACGCGCACGAACGGCGACGGGGCCGGCGGGTTGAGCGGACATCTGCAACAATATGCCGAAGCGCTCGAACTGTTCTGGATTCAATACGTCGTCTCCTACGATAAGCAGGAGCAGCGTTTGCTTGCCAACTCGCTCCGCGAACAACTCGGCACTTACCAATTAACGGCGGCTCAGACTTTCGCCGAGTGGCGTGACGGCATGATAGCGACGTGGCGGCAAATGTGGAAAGGCGAAGGAGAGGGCGTAAACCTTGCCGCACTTCTCGATGGCCGGCGATTGCTCGGGCTTGTCGTGCTGCTGCTACTCGCCGGCGCGCTCGGCTTTTGGGCTTTACGCGGGCCGCTAAAAAGCTGGCGAACGCGGACGGAACAGACTGCCGCGCAACGAAAGTTCGAGACGGCCATCAGTTTTTATCAACGCATGACGCGGGTGCTCGCCAACCGGGGTCTGCTTCGCGCGGCTGACCAGACGCCACTGGAATTTGCCCTCTCCACCGGCATTCCCGAAGTGTTGTCAGTCACGAATGCCTATCACCGCGTGCGTTACGGCGACGAAGACCTGTCTCCCGCCGAGGCCGCACGGCTTGAAGAATGGCTAAGGAAACTTGAGGAACAAGAGCAGTGACGAGTGAGAGTTGAAAAACTTGTCTTCGCTCGTCACCTGTCACTCGTCACTCATCACTGTTGTCATGAAAAAAGTAGGATTTGTCAGTCTGGGTTGTCCGAAAAATTTGGTGGACAGCGAAGTAATGATGGGCCAGCTTAAGCAGGCGGGCTTTGAGATCACGTCTGACGAGGGCGAGGCCGAAACGCTGGTCGTCAACACTTGCGGCTTCATCGAGTCGGCGAAGAAGGAGTCTATTGACGCTATCCTCGCAGCGGTGCGGATGAAAGCCGAGGGGCAGTGCCGCCGGGTGGTTGTCGCGGGCTGTCTCGTCGAGCGTTACCGCGATGAATTGCGCGCCGAGATTCCCGAAGTTGATGCTTTCATCGGCACCAATCAGGTCAGCCAGATTACCGTTGTCTGCGACGAGAAGACAAACACGCGCAGTCTGCCAGTGTTGCCAATCGGCAACCAGAGCGCGACCTACTTGTATGACGAATCGACGCCACGCGTGCTCGCCACGCCGGGCTATAGCGCCTACATCAAGATCGCCGAAGGCTGTGATCGACCATGCGCTTTCTGCTTCATCCCGCAGATGCGCGGCCACTTTCGCAGCCGCCGCTTCGGCTCCATCCTAAGCGAAGCTCAGGCGCTCGCGGAACAAGGCGTGAAAGAATTGATCCTCGTCGCGCAGGACTCTTCGCGCTATGGCGAAGACTTGGGCGAGCACGACGCGCTCGCACACTTGCTGCGAGAATTAGCCCGCCTTGACGGCATCGAGTGGGTGCGCGTGATGTACACCTACCCGACGCACATCAGTGATCTTTTCTTGGACGTGATGGCGAGCGAACGGAAGGCCGTCAAATACCTCGACATGCCTTTGCAGCACGCCGCGCAAAAAGTTCTGAAGCTGATGAGGCGCGGTGGCAATCGCGCGAGCCTCGAACGCTTGATCGCGCGCGCGCGGCGTCGCGTGCCCGGCCTCGCGGTACGGACAACATTCATCACCGGCTTCCCCGGCGAGACCGAAGAAGACTTTGCGGAGTTGTTGACCTTCGTTCGTAACGTCGAATTTGATCGCGTCGGCGTCTTCACCTATTCTGACGAAGAAGGCACACCGGCTTTCGCTTTGCCGGATAAGGTTGAGCCGCCAGTCGCCGCCCGCCGCCGCGCGCGTTTGATGAAAGAGCAGCAGCGCATTTCACGCAAACGCAACAAGGCGCGCATCGGCTCAACCGTGCGGGTGCTGTTCGAGGGCGAATCGGAGGAAACAGATTTGCTCTGGCAGGGGCGGATGGAGACGCAGTCCCCGGACATCGACGGCTGCGTTCTGATCAACGACGCCCCGGATGGCTTCAACCCCACACCCGGTGAATTCGTCAACGTCCACATCACCGCGGCACACGATTACGACTTAGTGGGACATATCGTGGAAAGTGGTCAGTAATCGGTAATCAGTAATCAGCTAAATGCTTTTTACTGACTACTGATTACTGATTACTGATTACTGT
>JACCRA010000016.1 GCA_013813825.1 Pyrinomonadaceae bacterium
AGCAGGCGTCCACGGGCCAGATAGGCCACGGCTGAATCCGGGTCTAACGCGAGCGCTTTCTCCGCCGCCACAAAAGCCTTCTCCGCCAACTGCCCCTCTTCCGGGGCGAATAAAAAGAGCTTCCAGACGTATCCTTGGGCCAGTTCCGCATGGGCCGCGGCAAAGGTCGGGTCTGTGGCCACGGCGCGCTCCAGAGCCGTGATGGCGGCCTCATTATCATCTCTGTTATGGCGGTGGAGATAAAACTTTCCGCGAAGGTAGTGATCGTAAGCTTCCGGGTTGACCGGGCGGACGCTCCCGAATTGCCCTTGCTCCTGCGGCGAAAGCTTGATCCTGATTTCGCCGACGATGTCTCGTGTCACCTCTCTCTGTAACGCCAGCACGTCACGCAAATCCCGCTCGTAGCTGTTGGCCCATAAATTTCGGTCCGTCGCGGCGTGGATCAACTGGACGGCGATCCGCACTCGCTCGCCGGAGCGCAGCACCGAACCTGTCAGCACTGCATCCACGTTCAACTCGCGGCCGATCTCCGGCAAGGCCCGGCGCGTGCCCTTATACTGCATCACCGTTGGCCGTGACATCACCCGTAGCGCGCCGATCTTGACCAAGTCGGTGATCAGCGCCTCGGTCATCCCGTCGGCGAAGTAATCCTGTGAAGTCTCGCCGGAGAGGTTCTCCAGCGGCAGCACCGCCAGCGACTGAATGCGAACCGGGTTGCCTTTACCCAATAGGCGCTCCCGCAATCCGCCGGCATTCAGTCCCAGAAGCAAGGCTGAGAGCAACAGCAACCCGACCAAAACGAGTTGCCAGCGGCGAAAAGCTACGCGCGGGCGCGAGACGGCCGCCTGTGGCGTGGATGAAGCCTGTCGCTCGCCATCCGCAACCGGACTGCTGTCATTGTCTTCTTCACTTAATTCACGGGTAGAAGACTCCGTGCCCTCATCCCAGCGTTCTGTCACGCCTGCCACAAAGCGATAGCCACGGCGTGGCACTGTTTCCACGTATTGATGTTCATTCGGGCCTTCGCCCAATGCTCGCCTCAACGCAGACATCTTCACCGAGAGGTTAGCCTCTTCGACAAAGCTATCCGGCCAGACACGCTTCATCAACTCATCTTTTTCGAGCAGATGGCCGCTGTTTTCTACAAGCACAAACAGGAGGTCGAAGGCTTTGGGAGTGAGCGACACAGGTTGGTTGTCGCGCAGAAGTTGCCGCTCTTCGGGAATGAGGCGGAAGGGACCGAATTCATAGATGTGCTTGGCTTGCCTGACCATACGGCCCATTTCAGAGGTCTGTTGGAGTTTCGTTGGAACTCTTTTGGAGAAATGTTGGCGCTTCGTAGGGACTTCCGAACCACTTTTTGAGTAACGTCCAATCGTCCTAACCGCTTCAACTGGTCTGAGGTCCTGCACATTATAAGACAGAGCCTCTGGCCGGTAAATAGTGCTGAGGGCTAAGTATTGGCCTGAGAACTCATCTCGTGATCTGCGGGCTACGGCCCGCGTGACGGCGATTCGCAGGGCCGAGGAAGATAGCAATCTCGATAGGTTAAAACCGCGGGAGACCTACTCCCCATCTGTTCTTCACGAAAGGAAAGCATAAATGAAAACGAAACTTTTGAGAAACAAGCTGGCGCTGGTCGTCGGCCTCAGCGTCGCCCTCTTGGGCGTCCCCGCCTCCCCGGCGCCCGGCAAAGCGATGGTCGCTAGCCCTATGGCCTACTCAGAATCGCTCGGCGGCCCCTTCACAGTGACGGCGCAAAAACTGATTGCCGCTCCCGGAGAGGCGTCCGGCTGGAATCTGATGATGGCGCAGCCGGCAAGCGCGGGTGACGTCGTCTTTGAATGGAACCAAGAGGCGGTGAGGCTGACATTGCTGACGTCATCGAATCTTGCGCCTGTGCAGCAGACGCGCACGATGGCGATTGTTCAGGTGGCGATGCACGACGCGGTTAACGGCATCACACGCAAGTTTCAAACGTATCTTGAGTCTAACCCAGCGTCCGGCAACGCCTCGCCCGACGCGGCGGCCATCGCTGCGGCGCACCACGCGCTCAGAAACCTCTTTCCGACGCACGTTGCGTCGCTTGACACGATGTTTTTGGCTTCGCTCGCCGCTCACGGACTGTCGGTCAACGATCCGGGCGTCGGGTACGGCCAATCGGCCGCCGCCGCGATCCTCGCCTTGCGTGCGACGGATGGCGCCGCTGTCGCCCAGTATCCCTACACCGCGCCGGGGGCCGGCAATCCGGGCGTCTGGGTGCCGCTGACGACCGCTCCCGCACTTCTGCCCGGATGGGGCAACGTGACGCCGTGGGTTTTGCGGAGCGGCTCGCAGTTCCGGCCCGAAGCTCCGCCGGCGCTCGATAGCGAGCAGTACGCAAGAGATTACAACGAGATCAAGGAGATCGGTGCGTTGAACAGTACGACGCGCACAGCCGAGCAAACTCGGATCGCGACCTTCTGGCTTGCCTCGCCGACCCCAATCTGGAACCAGCCACTCACGCAACTGGTCGCATCGCAGGACTTTGATCTTTCGACGAGGACCCGCATCTATGCGCTCGTTCATCTGGCGGCCGCCGACGCGAGCATCGCTTGCTGGGACGCGAAGTACGCGTACAACTTTTGGCGACCGCAGCCCGCGATCCGGCGCGGCGATGAGGACGGCAACAACGCCACTACGGCCGATCCAATGTGGACGCCGCTGTTTGCCACGCCCCGGCATCCCGAATATCCGTCGGGCCACACGGCGAACAGCACGGCGATGGCGACGATCCTCGAACTCTTTTTTGGCGACGCGCCGGGCATTCCGGTCACGTCAACCGTCGGCACGATCACCCGCCAGTGGGACACGTTCGGCGAAGGGCTTGATGAGGTGATCGAGGCGCGCATCTACTCGGGAATCCACTTCCGCACGGCCGACGAGGTAGGCTCCCGACAGGGCCGGCAGGTGGCACGCTTCGTTTTAACGCACGCTCTCCGTCCCTGTCGGAAGGGCGGGTCTCGATGTTCCTAACACGCCGGAAGATCATCGAGCAAGAGAGGCTCTGGCGCAGCATTGCCGCAACAATCGTGTGCTCGCCAGCAGCGCGGAGGATTGCAGGAATGGCGGGTGAACTTTACTCACCCGCGCAGCTTCGGCAGTCAGGGAGACCGTATGCAGTATGTGATCATCGGCAGATGAGGGCGGAGTGTTAACTCGCCGGTGACAAGGTCGGAAGTCGTGCTCTCTGTCTTCGTGCTAGCAGGGAAGTAGCGAGATCACGAACGGATGGAACATTGGTCAACTGAGTAGCCGGAGACTTTAGTCTGTGTTGGCCGCGCCTTCACAGGCTCAAGCCTCCGGCCACTTGTCCCAATCTCTGCACGCTTCCTGCGACTTAACGATTGCTGATCCCGACTGGTCGTCTCTGATAGTGGCTCCGCCTTACCCGTCCTACGCGGACAACGCGGCCACCATCGGCGCCACCTCGGCCACGATCTTGACGCTTTTCTTCGGGCGCGATGACATCAACTTCGAGGCTCACTGGGAAGGCAATCCGGGGTGGACCCGTTCGTATGCCGGCTTCTGGGAGTTGGCCGAAGAATAGGCAAGGAGCCGCATCTGCGGGGGGATACATTTGGAAACCACCGGCATGGCAGACCGACGCTTTTTACGGAAATCCTTTGATCGGCATTGATGTCCGGTAAAGAACAAGCCACCGATGAAATGTCTTTCCGAAATGTCTTATCAGAGTGAAAGACGTGGTGATCTTCGGCAGGCAAGGACAGCTCACGCACGTCAGGGCTGGGCACAGAAGTTAAGGAGAGTGAAACATGCAAAGCTCCAAGAATTATCTGCTGGACGGCAGCGGATTGGTCAAGCGGCTGACGAATAAGAGCGGGCAGCCGCGATGGGGTCGCCGGTCTCGGCGTCTGGGGACGTTACTGCCGCCGGCGGGATTGTTTGCCATCCTCTTGTCCTGTTCTATCGGCCTGGCGCAGGAGCGGGGCGGCGACGCGGGCCGGGAGCAGTTTGCGCCGGCCGTCACGGTCTCGACGGCGGATGCGCGCGTCCGCTTCGCCGCGCCCAACGGGGTCGTGCGCCTCGGACTTGAGGTCCTGTCCGCGGACGGGCAGACGCTCTTCGAGGCGACGACGAAGGGCAGCGTGTTCGATTGGACGCTGCAAGACGCGCGGGGAGAGCTCCTGCCGGCGGGCAGCTACCTGTGTGTGCTGACGGTGAAGGACCCTGCGGGGCGCATCACGCAGCGACTCGGGGTAGTCGAGGTTACGGCGGAAGGTCGGGCGACGGTGCGTCCCGCGGAGGCCGCGCAACTGACTGCGGCGCAAGCCGAGGCGGTGGGGCCCGTGGCCGGCGATACGTCCCTGTCTGTGGTGGCGGCGGGCGAGGTGGGGGCCTCGACCGTGTTGGCGCACGACGGGGTTGACGGCCAACTCACGCGCACGGGCGGGGCCTTGTCGTTTCGCGTGGGCGACTTCTTCGCGGGTAAGGACAAAGAACAGATGCGCCTCACCGAGGACGGTCTCCTCGGCATAGGCACCGACAAGCCCGAAGCGACTCTGGACGTGGCCGGAATGGTGCGCTCCAGCAAGGGCTACCAGTTCGCGGACGGCACCACCCTCTCGTCCGAGAGTGGCAGGCTCACCCTGCGGGACGCGCAGGGCGAGGTCACGCCCGCACCCGCCGCCCCGCTCACGGGCGTGGACGAGATCGTCTTTTCCACGCCCGGACAGTTCACCTACCCTAGGGACATCCGGCTCTCGGACAACTTCGGCGGGTTGCGCTTCTACGGGGCGGACTCTCTGACGACTTCGCCAGCAGGAGCGGCGATCCAGTTCTTCGGCAACAACGCCGCGCCCTTCAACGGCCAACTCTTCCTCGACAGCGGCGCGCTCAACACGGCAGCGTTGATCTTCCGCACGGCGACGACGGGCGGCACGATCACCGAACGGATGCGGGTCACGGCCACGGGCAACGTCGGGATCGGGACGACGAGTCCGGAAACCAAGTTGGATATTCAAGGTAGCGTCACCTCAGACAATGGGGTGGCCTTGAAGCTTTACAATGCCAGTGCCAGCAACTTCAACCGGTGGTATTTGGGAACGGGCGGTGCCATTGTGGCCGCTGACGCGTTCAGTATTGGTGACACCAGCAATTACAAAATGACCATTCTGTCGAGCGGTAACGTCGGCCTTGGCACCACTACGCCACAAGCCAAGTTGGATGTGCGCGGAGACATCCGGCTGGGTCCTAGCGGACAATACCGCGCGGCGAGCGGCGAAGAGAATCTGCGTATCCTTCGGGGCGTCGTTAATACTAATGGAGCCTCCTTTGGGGTCGGATTCTTCTCGGAGCAAAATCCGCAGGATCCTACGAAATTTACCGTCTACTTCAACACGCCTTTCGCGTCACCTCCCACCGTCACCGCTACACTGGATGATCAAGGCGGTGCTGCTACCGCGACCGAGGTTTTTGTTGATGGCGTGACCAGCAGTAGTGTCAACTTTAAATTGAGAACGCGCTACACCTGCTCCGCGTGTAATCCGGCGCGGGGTCCCTTCCATTTCATCGCCATCGGGCCGCGCTGAAAGAACTAACCGGCCCGCACCTGCTCGCTCCCGGTGCTGACAGCGACGATCAGGAAGCGGCGCGAATCCAACGGCGAGCAGGCTCAAGGCTTGAACTCTCAACCATCGAAAATACCTCGACACGCCAGCGGCGCGCGGCGCGCGCGCCTGAGATGTGGTTGTTCTGCCGTCCCCGTGTTGTGTGTTTCGATTTAACCGAAGAGGAGAGAGACGATGAAAAGAGTGTTCGTTTTATTGTCGGCGGTTACGTTGTTCGCTGCCTGCGGCGGTAAAAGCGATGCGACTGGTGAGGTAGTGCCAATCGATAAAGTCTGCGCTTACGAGAAATGGAAAACCGTCGCCGTCGAAGGCTACCTCGCGCCGCCTTCAATGGTCTGCGAAAAGGCGTCGAGAAAAAAGACCAGCAGCATCGCGTGGTGCTTTTTCAAAGTGTACGCCGACCAGAATCTGGCGGGTCCCAGCATCTCGGTGCAAATTCCCACTACGAATGCGTTGAATGCCAAAAACAACAGCATGGAAGACCCGCCGGCTCGCATGGAAGATTTGCAAATCTACGATAACGATGGAAACCCGATTCCGCCGGGAAGCAAAATCCGCGTCTTTGGCGAACTGCCTAAGTCGGACAGATGCGAGTTCGGTTTTGCCAAGCGCATTGACCGCCTTTCGTGAGCTTGCCGCAGAGATAACGCGCCGCGCCGGGGGGCGCGGTGTCACCAAGCATTGCTAGCCAACTTTCGTGGCTACAGGTATCTCGCGGGCGACGCTGAAAAATGGAGACTGTTGAAAATCATGAGGCATGCTATGAGAAACAAGATCGAGTTAGCTTCGGCTGACACACTTTTGTCGCTGGCTTTGATCATCCTGTTCTTCTCGACCGGAAGCTCTGCCGCGAGCCAAGACCAGCCGAGCGTCGCCAAAGACTCTGTCCAAGCGACCGCTTTCACCTTTAACGTCTATCG
>JACCRA010000031.1 GCA_013813825.1 Pyrinomonadaceae bacterium
CGGATGGAGTTTGGTCCCCGCGCTTTGGGCGCGCGCAGTATTCTCGGCGATCCGCGCTCGCCGCGAATGCAGGCGCGGATGAACCTCAAAATTAAATACCGCGAATCGTTTCGCCCTTTTGCACCGTCAATTTTGCGCGAGCGCGTCGCGGACTATTTCGAGTTGGACGTAGATTCGCCCTACATGCTGCTCGTCGCGCCGGTGCAAAAACACCTCTGCGTGCCGATGAGCGCGGAGCAAGAAAGCCTCTTCGGTCTCGACAAATTGAATGTCCCGCGCTCGACGCTCCCGGCCGTGACACACGTCGATTACTCGGCGCGCATCCAGACTGTGCGGCGCCAAGATCATCCGCTCTATTACGATCTGCTGGCGGCGTTCGAGCGACTGACCGATTGCCCGGCGCTGATCAATACTTCATTCAATGTCCGCGGCGAGCCAATCGTCTGCACTCCCGAACAGGCTTACACTTGCTTCATGCGGACGGAGATGGACTGTCTCGTGCTCGGAGATTTCATGCTGGAAAAGCAGTCGCAGGACGCCGGCGCGTTGAAGCACGATGAGGCATGGCAAGAGGAGTTTCAGCTTGATTAAGCCGCTCACACGCGAGCAGGAAAAAGCGCGGGCGCGCCAGACCGCACTGGTGGTCGCGGGCGTGGTTGCGTTGCTGGCGGCGTGGACTTACTACCGTGGCCGCGTCGTCGTACCCGCCGTGTTGGGCGGCGCGAGCGCGGCGCTTATCCTGACAGGATTGTTGCTGCCCGCGCTGGCCGCGCGCTTTCACGTCCGCTGGATGCAACTCGCCGCGCTGCTCGGTTACGTCAACAGCCGCATCCTGCTCTCCGCGCTCTTCTATACAGCGTTCGCGCTGTACGGCGTGGTGTCGCGGCTCGCCGGCCGAGATCCTCTGCGGCGGCGCGCGGCGCGGAGCAAAAGCTACTGGTCCCCACGCAAGGCCACGCGCCAATCGAAAGAGCAATTTGAGCGTTCGTTCTAAGACTCAAGCGGGCACGGCATCAGGTTAAGATATGGTCGGAGAGAGGAGGGAAACTGTTTGATGAGTAAGTTGACGCTCGCCAATGAAGTCTGGCTGTTTCTGCGGGAGAATAAGAAGCTCTGGCTGCTGCCGATCATCATCGTTCTGCTATTGATGGGCGCGCTCCTCATCTTCGCGCAAAGCTCGGCGCTGGCTCCGTTTATTTACTCGAT
Organism: Pyrinomonadaceae bacterium; assembly: GCA_013813825.1. Taxonomy (GTDB): domain Bacteria; phylum Acidobacteriota; class Blastocatellia; order Pyrinomonadales; family Pyrinomonadaceae; genus JACCRA01. The sequence continues at coordinate 1,207 of JACCRA010000031.1, forward strand.
CTTCTGAAACATTACGGCCACCAGAGCAAGGATGAAGGCGGAGAGATAAAAATAAGGACAGCTTGCTTTTCATTTGTCATTCATCATTTGTCATTCATCATTTCCTGTGTGGTTAGACCGTGGCGCGCAAGGATTGTGCGATCAGTGGGACGATGCGGCGCGGGACGGCGATGGCTTCCTTGATGTGGCGTGAGTGCGTGAAGTGGCCGGCGACGTAGAGGCCGGGCACGTTAGTCTCGAAGGTTTCCGGATCGTAGATGGGAACTTGCGTCAAGCCGGCGGGGACGATTTCGACGCCGAGCCGGCCGAGCAGCGTGAAGTCGGCGTCGTTGCCGATGAGGACGAAGACGGCGTTGTTGTCTAGCACGATGACGGAGCCGTTGTCTTGTCTGAGGTGGACGTGCCCTTCAGTGATCTCTAGAACTTCGGTGAAGAGCACGAGGCGCAGGCGATTCGCCGCGAGTTGCTCTTCAAGTGGCGCGCGAACCCAGTGCTTGATAGCGTTCTTCTTCGGATCGCGGTTCTCCCAGTCGGAGCGCCAGATGGCGAGCGTCGTGCGCGCGCCCTCTTCGGCAAGAAAGAGCGCGGCTTCGGCGGCAGAGTTTCCTCCGCCAACGACGAGCGCGTCTTTGTTAACGTATGGGTAAGGCTCGTCGAACAGATATCGCACCTTCGGCAAATCTTCGCCGGGCACGTGCAAGCGGCGCGGGTGAGCCATCGCCCCGGTAGCTAAGAGAACGCACGCCACACGATACTGCCCGCGCGTGGTCTCAACGAAAAAACCTTCTGCCGCATCGTCGCGTTCAATCCGCGTGACTTCTTCTTCCGCGTGAATCTTCAGGCGTTCGTCGAGCGCGAAGCGGACGTAATGCGACAGTAGCTCTTCACGGGTCGGTTTTTCGCGGCAGGGTCGGAGCGCGCCTTCGCGCAATTCGAGTTCGTTCGGGGTGGAAAAGACTGTCCGGCCAATCGGATACTGGTAGATCGTCTGCGCGATCAAGCCTTTTTCGATGACGAGATAATTCAAGCCTTCGCGCCGTGCCGCGTCCGCCGCCGATAGGCCGGCTGGCCCCGCGCCGACGATTAACAAGTCGAGTGGTGTGTCTGCTGTCGTCCGCATGATTCGTGTCGGATGACATACTGACACGCCGCCACTGGCGCAGGCAACTCGTCGCGGCGCGCAGCTTAAGAGCCGTAATCGGTGTGCCGGCGACGCTTCATTGCGTGGGGCCGCGCCGGCTCTTTTTCGGGAGCGACGCTTCGCGCGGCTGTTCGCGCGGGCGCGGCTGCGGCGTGCTTGTCCGCCAAGCCGGCTGGGGCTTCGGCTTCGAGCCATTGCTCAAGCCAACCGCGATTTTCGTCGCGCCGCTCTGTCTCGCCTTCGCTCGCCTTGCCCTCTGCTGCTGTCAGGTCAACGGCCACAGACTTACGCGCTTTCGCCACGGACTGCTTATTTTGCTCAGCCAAGCGGAGCGCAGCCTTGCGGACGAAGTTATAGAGCGTCGGCGCTTCATTACTGCTTGGCTGCCGTTCGTCGCCCTCTCCGTCCGCACTGATTTGCGGTTGCTCATTGGCGTCATCGTCTTCGAGCGGTTCTAAAACTAGGTCCCCCATATCTCCTCCACCACGTGCGAGCCGAGCATTCGATAACTCTCAAACTGCGCTTCGTCGAAATACTGATCCACAGTCGTCTGATGCGGAAAATCCGCGTTCGTGTTCGAGTAGTTGACGACGTCCACCGGTTCGCGGCCATAGACGGCGGGCTTGAGGTAAACCAGAACGCCGTCGGGCGCTCCCTCGTCCACGCAATCATACTTGATCCGCGCGAGGGCGTAATACTGCCCACCCTTGCGCTTAGATGTTTTCGAGAAAATCTTAATCGGCTCGACAAACTCGATGGGGATGCCGAGATCAACGCGGACTTTATGGACGGCGTTGCCGAGATCGTTGAAGTTACAGTCGCCGTCCTGCGTGCCGTCGCTGGCGATGATGATGTGGCAGCGGCGCAGCACCATCTCGTAAAGGCCGAGATTCTCGAAGTGGCCACCGTCCGAGAGATAGACGTACTTCTTCGTCTCGTCAGTCAAACTCAAGGCTTCGGCAAAGACCGGGCTGACAGCGTAGGACGGACTCTGCTTGCGATAAGCGGGACGGAGCAGCAAGTCTTTGCGGTCGCCGGCCTCGCCCGGATTGCCGAGCCACCAGCCGAGCCGCGCGTTGAACAGCGTGAGCAGGAAGGTGAGCGCGGGCGAAGAGTGATACCCCATGTTGGGGCTGACCGCCGCGCCGGAGATCGTCGCCGCCGTGCCGAGCGTAATTCCTGTCTCGCCGCCATATTCCCGCGCGCGCCGGTAGCCGAGCCACAAACTGCCCGCGTGCAGAGGCGAGACGGTGAACGACGCGGCCTTACGTTGCTGCCAAGCGAGACTGCGTCCTTTGACAAGATTCAGACAGATGTTGACGACCGGGACCAGTCGCCGGTTCAGCAGGCGGTTGGAAGCGTCCAAGAGGTCGCTCATCCAAATGTTGTCGTCGGGGTCGAAGCCGGTGAACGGGTGCGGACGGCGTTCGTCGCGGTGGCGCGACGCGCCGAGATAAGCCCGCACCAAGCGATTGCGGTACATCCCGTGCAGCGAGAATTTGTTGATGTTCACGAACACCGCGAACAAAGAGCCGATGGCCGCCAGCATCCCGACGATCCACGCGAGCAGACGGAACGGCGTCAGGTGCAGCAACCGCAGAGCGCCGCTCGCATCGAAGGTTTGTTTGGCGACTTCCTGTAACTCCGGGCGGCCGCCGAAGAGTTGAAACACGAGCGACTCCGGGCCGGTGAAGTGGTCCACAAAAAGCATCGCCAGCCAAGAAACGAGCGCGCTGGCCGCAAGCGACAGTCCGGCGATGAGTAAAACGACGAACACGGGCGCGGCGAGCTTCGTCGCCAGATTGAGCAGCCCTGAAGATCTGCCGCGCGATTCCTTCTGGTCCCCCGCCGGAGTCTTAGCACTAAAGCCGCCGAGGATCGTCAGCACACCGGAGACGCCGCCCAGCGCCGCGAGTAGCGCCTTTAACGGCGTGCTTCTCAAACTGAACAACCTCAGCAATCCGCTGGGGCCGAAGATGACGAGTGCACTCAAGACGCTCCAACTAACGATCAAGATCAGCAGCCAGCCGCCGCACCGCGCCCACCATTCGCGATCCTCTTCCGTGAAACGCTTGCTCGTCAGCGCGACGAAGATAAACGTCGCTAGTAATAACGACGCCAAAAACAGCGGGACGCCGAGACAGGCGTACAGTTCGGTCGCCGGGGCGGTCCGCCCGCTCAGCAAATCAGAGGTGAAGATTTTCGTCGCCGCCACCCACGCGAGCAGTCCCCAGAACGCCCCCACACTGAGCACGACGAAAAACTCGACGAACTTGCTCCATAACTGATCGAGCCAGTGCCGCCAATCAGCGATGAGCAACAGGAACGAATAGAGGATGAAGGCCAGCAGGTGCGCCGCCGCACCGTACAGCACGAAGCGCGCGAGCGGAGAGGTGTAATTCAAGATTAAAGCCGGAAAGACGATTGGCGGTTGCGCCCCTGTGATCTTAAAACTGTAGAGCGCCCAGAAACTGGCGAGAAAGATCGCCGACAGCGCGAGCGGCAGCAGACAAGCGAAGATGAATCCGCTCTGACTTTGGAGTTTAGCGATCCACCTCGGCAATCGCCGCTCCGGATTCCACGCGCTGGGGCGGCTGAAGCCCATGTAGATGAGTGCGACGAAGCCGTACAGCGAGCCGAGCGCGAAAGACCAGCCGTACCAATTCTGCCCGCTGAAATCTTTCTGGATCAGCGTCACGAGCAGGCGCGGAATCATCAGCGCGGCGACGAGCAAGGGGACCAAGACCAACCAGTTGAGCAGGATGTTGCGGGCGACGGTCGAGACGAGCGTCCACGTGTCGGCGGAGAGCAAACCAAGTTGCGGGTTGAGGTAGTTGCTGTAGTGGCGGAGGTGGCGCACTGGCTCCGGCTCGATTTCGACCTGTGTACGCGGCGGCTGGTTTTCCATGTCGCGCATCACGCCCGGTAGCCCGTCCGGGTGGCGGTGAATCCAAGCGGTCAGCCACGCGCCAAGGTAGCCGCCGCCGGAGACGGTCGAGAGATAGTGAAACTGATCGAGCAGACGGTGTCGCGCCAGACCTTGCAGGATGCCGAGTCCGAAACTGGCACTGCGGATGCCGCCACCCGACAGGCACAGCGCCGCGCGCCGCTGCCGGTGCATCTGCGCGCACAGACCCGAAAGCGTCCGGTTGACGCGCGACAACTCTTGACGAAAGGCGTGCTCAAGCAATAAGCGATTAAGGTAAGCGATCTCTTTTTGCGGCGGCAGCGCGTAAGCGGAAAGCTGCTCTTTGATGGCTGCTACCGGCTGTCCCGGCAGTCCTTGCAGCGCGCTGCTTCCCAGCGCCGCGTTCAGACGATCAACGAGCGTGACGAGAATCTTCTCCGGCAGCGGCGGCGCTGTTCGGCATTTCTGTTTAGCGTCTCTCTGGCCCGTGACGCCGACGAGTCCAGCGTTTTGCACATATTCATCAATCCTCGCGCGCGTCCCTGATGGCAGCAAACTCCACAGGTATTCAGCGATAGGATCAGTCGCCCGCTGTGAGAGTCGCCAAGCTAACAGGCAAGGCCGTCGGATGTGGTCCATCTGAAATTTCCAGACGTAGTAGCGCGCGTCGAGCGGGCCGTGAAACTGCTCGTACTCTTCTTTCAGGACGCGGTAGAGCGTAAGCGGGTGAGACATATTGAGACTCCGCGCGAGGAAGCGTCAGCGAACAGCGACGGCGGCGATGAGACGCGACCGTCGCCGGTACATAGGAGGAGCAAGCATCTGCGCCGGTTGATGTTGCGGGCGTTACTGCAAGCCTTTAATGCGAAGGACGAAGCCGGAGAAGAACTTCAGATGATCCGGCCCCCGACCGGCGTTCACGTCCACGCCGAAGATCGGGGCCAGCGTGCGTTGCCCGCCGAAGTCGAGATTCAGCCCGCTCGGAACGATCCGCAGGTGGCCGACAAAGCGATGCTTGGTGTTGTGGCCGGTGTAGAGTCCGTCCAGTGCTTCGTAATTGCCGTAACCGATCATGCTCTGTAAGTAAAGCTTGTTGGTGTAGAGGCGAATGCTCGACTGCGCGCCGAACTCGAAAAACTTCTTGATGTCGTTGTCGGACGCGGCTTGTTCGCCGGCGTCAATGATGGGGCCGTCGGTCGCGCCGGCCTGTCCCTGATCTTCAGTCTTAACCGTCTCGCCCTCCAACTCATTCTTGCTCAGCACCGCCGACGCCCCGAAGGTAGCGTAGGGCCCGATGCTGAACCAGCGCGCGAAATTCGGAAAGTCGTATTGCAGCGTCATGTCCACGTCGAAGCTTTTGCGCGAGGCGATGAAAGGCGCGAAATCCAACGAGTTGGTCATGCCGCCGCCGTTGCTCATTCCTTCCTTCGGAGTGGCGGCGCGCGGCGCGCTCTGAAAGACGCCCTTGAATAACAAGCTGTACTGCCCCGCGCCGTACAGCATATTGCGGAAGAAATTATCACGCCCGTACTTAGGCCGACGGATGATCGGCACGTTGTCTCTGGTCAGGACTAACTTCGGCTCGAACAGTTGCGGTTTCTCAATGCTACTGCCAGTGTTTGCGGGCTCAAGCGAGACGACAACGGCGCGCGCGCCGCAATCATCCGGCCACGGTGGCGAGGCTGTCTTAGCCTCTTTCGTCTCGATCAAGCGGTTTTGCTGATCAATGGGGAAACCGAGTGCGTCAACGCTAAACTCGTTATCTGTTTTCGCTCTCAGGTAATTCCCGTTCTCATCAACCAAACAGAAGCGCCGCGTCAGATTTTTCTTGCCGAAGCGATAGCCGGCGACGAAGCCGAAGAAGGGATCGACCTGCTGAAATTCCTGCCCCTGTTGCGAGATGACCGAGCCACCGATGAGGTAGCCGACCGGCGCGCCCTCTTCTAACGGCACGCGCTGGCTGATCTCTGAAACCATCACGGCGGGCCGGGTTGGCGAGTAAGCGGTGTCTTCTTCGCCGACGCGCTTTTGCCGCGCGCTGACTTCATCGCCGCCCTTCAGCTCTTGGTTGGCGCGTAGGTAGTAGCTGAAGTTGCCGTCGCCGTCGGCGCGCACGGGATCGCCGAACGGATCGTTATTTTTGACGATCTGCACGAGCGCATCTTTTTCACCTCTGCCGCTTACTTTGGGGTCTCCTTCCTCGACCGGATTGAGATAGACGGGCATCTCCAGTTTCGACTCTTTCTTAGCCGCCGCTGCTTCACCGACCCACACGAGTTTGGCCGTCTCCGCCGCCGCGCTCTTGTCCGTCACGGTGATCGTGTTTTTGCCTTTCGCCAGCGCGATCTCTTCGGTGCGCTCGCTCTGGCCGCGCTTTAACTCGACGGTCAGCGGTTTGCCGATGGGCTGGTTCTGTTCGTCCGTCACCGTCACTTCAAAGGGGCCGGCGACAATGTCACATCGCACCGCCGGCGGGTAGGAAGTCAATTTCAAATTCGGCCGGGACGGCTGATCTCTAAACTGAATTGCTAAAGGAATAGTGCTGAATACTGCTACCTAATCGTTATGCGGGTTTGAGGCAAAATGTTTCATGAGGCAGCCTGCAAATAGATCAGGAAGGTGGTCTTTGGATTCAAATTGACTTGATTACCTGCCGGCGACGATGTTTGCCGCCGCTTCATAGCGGTCGTTATAATGCGTCGGCCTGAGATTTCAAGTGAGGTGATCGCCGGCGGGGGCGCACGCCTTGTCAGCCGGACGGAAACTATGAGACGCGCGCGGACGTAGGAACTGTCAACTATTCTTCAAACCGACACAGCCGGAGCAGCGCATTGAGTACCACTGAGACCGCTTGTTACAGCACGCCCCAAGAGGCCGGACTGCGAATCGAAACGCTTTCTTTCGAGCGCATCCCGCATCAATCGCGTTTGTTCCTCGATTACCTGCGCGACCCCGTGGCGCTCGGCCGCTACTACCCTTCAGCCGTCCGCTTGCATCACGAACTGGCCGCGCGCGCGCCGGAAGTGCTGGCCGCGCACCAGACGGATCGGACGCATTTGTGCGACGCGCTCGAAGCGATGAACCGCGCGTGGGGCGCGGGCGCGGAAACGATTGCGAACTTCACGCGGCTTCGCTCGCCGCGCGCGGTCGCCGTCGTGTCTGGCCAACAGGTCGTCTTATTCACGGGGACGCTCTACAC
>JACCRA010000059.1 GCA_013813825.1 Pyrinomonadaceae bacterium
CTCGCGCACGGCTGCGGGCAACTCGCAGTGCCGACGCGCCTGCGGCAGCGACGCCGCAAGGAGTTCGTCAAGCGATTGCTTCCCGCCCGCTTCGAGTTGCTCTTTCCAACGCGGGGAGAAGCGGTCAAGGAGTAGCGCGAGCGCGCGTCCCGTCAGATAGCTCCGCCGCCTGATCTCTTCGGCCGCGAACTCGGCCGCCGGCAGCCCTGACTTCCGCTCGCCAACGGCGCGCGCTTCGACGTATTCCGCTAGTCCTTCGTTCAGTTCCGTGCCACGCTCATAGGCCGCCGATCCTGCGGGCATTCGCGCGAAACGCTCGCGCCGCAGTTCCAACGACGACGCCGTCCAGCAGGCCGCGTCGCCGGCGGCCCCGTTGCCATCCGCCGCGCGGCGCAAAGCCTCGCTCTCCAGCCGACGCAGTTGCAATCCTTCAGAGTCCTCGAACGGGTAGATGAACAGCTCAAGCTCGTCGCCGCGCCAGTCCGGGTGACGCTCCTTTTGAAAGACGTGAAACATCTCGTGGACGATGAGACCCGCGCGCTCCCTGAGTGAGAGTTTATTGTCGGGAGTGAACATCGCCGTCGCCGTCCAGACGTCGTTCAATTTTACGGGAGCGTTGGCCGTCACCGTCTCGTGCCGTCCGGGGAAGGCCCACACGCCCTGACGCGAGGAGAGCGAAATGAATTCTTTTGGCGGGTTCGGATGGCGGAAGAGTATCGTCGTTTGCCCATCGTAAATCTCGACGGGAATCCGCCGCGGATCGAAGCTGGGCCATAGCGGGGCGGCGGCAGCAAGGCGCTCAACTTCGTCAACGACGGAGAACACATCTCGCACGTTACGACGACGCACGAGCGCCGCCGGGGAGACGAGGAGTGCGATGAGGGCGAGGGCAACGAGTGCGTGCATGTCCGTAATTCAGAACAGGCGGCGTGAAAGTTCCAAATATCTCGACTAGCCGTTGAGCAGTTTGCGGGCGCGAGACACAACATTCTCGACATTGAAGCCCAACTCGCGCAGCGCCACGTCGCCGGGGGCGGAAGCGCCGAAGCGGTCGAGACACAGCACGTCGCCGTGCCAGCCGACGTAGCGATCCCAGCCGAGGCGCGCGCCGGCTTCAATGGCAAGGCGGGTGGTAACGGCGGGCGGCAGCACTGCGTCGCGGTAGCTTTGATCCTGTTCCTCAAATAACTCCCAGCAGGGCAGCGAGACGACGCGCGTGGGCGTGCCTTCAGTCTGCAACTGTTCGCGGGCCGTGAGCGCGAGCGAGACTTCGGAGCCGGTGGCGATAATGATCATTCGCGGCGTGGTGTTGGTTCCCTCCTTCGTCGTCGCTTCGGCGAGCGTGTAAGCGCCGCGCTGTGCGCCTTCGGCGGCGGCGTAAGTTTGTCGGTCGATGGTCGGCACTTTCTGTCTCGTTAAAACGAGCGCGGTTGGCGAGTGGCGGCGTTTGATGGCGATGCGCCATGCTTCGCGCGTCTCGTGCGCGTCGGCGGGACGGATGGTGTAGAGGTGCGGGATGGCGCGCAAGGCCGCGAGGTGCTCGATGGGCTGGTGCGTCGGGCCGTCCTCGCCGAGGCCGACCGAGTCGTGCGTGAAGATGTAAATGACCTGCACTTCGGAAAGACAGGCGAGGCGGATGGCGGGCTTCATGTAATCGGAGAAGCACATGAACGTGCCGCCAAAAGGAATCAGGCCACCGTTCAGACTCATCCCCGTCAGCGCCGCTCCCATCGCGTGCTCGCGGACGCCGAAATGGAGAATGCGACCATCATAAGTGTCAGGCTGAAAGTCGCCGCCGTCTTTGATGTCGGTGTTGTTCGAGGGGCCGAGATCGGCCGAGCCGCCGATGAGCATGGGCAACACGGGCGCGAGCGCGTTTAAGACTTCGCCCGAAGCGGCGCGCGTCGCCATCGGCTTCGCGTCCGCGAACGATGGCAGCTTGCTCTCCCAATCTTCCGGCAACTCGCCTTCCATCAACGTCTGCCACTTGCGCCCTGCCTCTTCGTGCTTTTCGGCGTAACGCTCGACGAGTTCACTCCATTCTCTTTCTTGTTGCGCGCCGCGCTCGATGGCCTCGCGGAAATGATTCAACGCTTCTTCGGGAATGTAAAACTCTTGCTCGACGGGCCAACCGAGCGTGCGCTTGGTCTCCTTGACTGCGTCCGCGCCGGGCGCGTCCGAGTGCGCCTTGCGCGTGCCGGCGGACGGCATCCCGTAACCGATGGTCGTCTTGACGGAGATGAGCGACGGGCGATCATCGACGGCCTGCGCCTCGCGGAGCGCGCGCTCAATCGCGTCGAGATCGTTGCCGTCCGCGACCGTCAGCGTGTGCCAGCCGTAAGCCGCGAAGCGCGCCGGCACGTCCTCGGTAAAAGCGAGCGAGGTGAAACCCTCGATGGTCACGCGGTTGTCGTCATAAAGATAGATGAGCTTGCCGAGTTTCAGATGACCGGCGAGCGAGGCGGCTTCCGAGGCGACGCCTTCCATCAAGTCGCCGTCGGAGACGATGGCGTAAGTGAAGCTGTCGATGATCGGAAATCCATCTTTATTAAATTTCGCCGCGAGGTGCGCCGCGCCGATGCCCAGCCCGACGCCGTTGGCGAAGCCTTGACCGAGGGGACCAGTCGTGATTTCGATGCCCGGCGTCAACACGTTCTCCGGGTGGCCCGGCGTTTGCGATCCCCACTGGCGAAAGTTCTTCAACTCCTCTAGCGGCAAGTCGTAGCCCGTCAAATGCAGCAGCGAGTAGATGAGCATCGAGCCGTGCCCGGCCGAGAGCAGAAAGCGGTCGCGGTTCTGCCATTTGGGGTTCTTCGGGTTGTGGCGCAGAAAGCGCGTCCATAACACATAAGCCATCGGCGCGGCTCCGAGCGGCAGTCCCGGATGACCCGACTCGGCTTTCTGCACGGCGTCGAGCGACAGCGCGCGGATCGTGTTGATGCAGAGTTGGTCCAGTTCAGGCGTTGGGTTCGTCTTTGTCGTTGGTTGTGATGCGCTCATACAATCTTCGTTGGAGACTGCCGCTCTTAAGACGGCAGAGGAAAACGCAGCCACTGCGAAAGTGCTTTCAAACTTTCGCCTCAAATCTGAAAAATACAGCGATTAAGTGTTTCTCTCAAGCAATCCTGTGGTGAGACAGTGTGTTCCCGAACATTCCACACGCCGCGTCTCAGTTGAGCAAGTAACGCTTGCCGCAATGTTGGATTAGCAAGTAGCGCGTGCGGTTGTTGTCTCTCCCGCTGTGAGACAGTGAACAGGGTGAGCCGCCCTTCGTCAACCAATAAAATGGCCTCCGAGTTTAGTGCTCAGGTTACTCCTTGATGAAATCTTTGTCTAAGGGCCACTTTTAATTACACCCATTTCATCTACTTAGATGGCGCTCGCTAGAATCACATTGACAGCACTGGGCAGTTGGTATTCAATGCTCGCGCACTTCAATGTGTTCCTACAAGAAGCTCGCTTTGACTGAAGCTTCTCATTCAAGTTGACGAGAGACCGTAGTCCCGCCAACTCACCTCCAGCGACCGAGCAACAGGGATTGATTCGTGCAGTTTCCTTTGCTCTGACACCTCTTTCACCGAATAACACCACTACTCTTTTTTCAGTCGGAGTATAGCGGGACCGGCAAAGCTGGTTGCACTATTCAATGAGTTAACTTTGAAGGTTAGCCTCGCTCGGAGGCGTCGTGGGTCATCGCACTCTCTCCGTCCCAGCCTTCCGCATAACTACGCGCTGTGGTCTCGCATTACCGCGCTTTCTCTAACCCCGAATGAAGGAGAAACAACAATGAACCGAAGAGACATCAAGTTGTCGAGTGTTTTCCCCCTCTTAGTTGCTTCAGGCAAGCAACTGGCGCTCGTCATCCTGTGCAGCCTGCTAATCGGCGGGGTCGCGCTGGCCCAAGAAGATACGGAGGGACCGGGCAAGGACCAAGGGCAATCGATCCAGCCGCCGCAGGAGCCGGAGGCGAAGCAGGTGGAGCCGTTGGACCACTTTCGCATCGGCAGTCCGCTCGTCTATCAAGCTTTCCAGCCATGCGGATGGTTGACACGCGCAACGCCGTATCCACTTTTGGTGGGCCGAAGTTAGCAGCCGGCGCGACGAGGAATTTCAACTTAGTACCCAGCGCCGGCGCCTGTCCTTCCACCGTCCCGCCCGGCGTCAAATCCATCGTCATGAATGTGACGATCACCCAAACCGAAACTGCTTTCGGTTTTCTCACCATCTACCCCGGCGGGACGGCGCAGCCGAATGCGTCCTCGATCAACTGGGATACCGCGAATGCGACACTGGCGAATGAGATCATCATGCCGGTCGGGGCGGATGGCTCGATAAACGTGTTCGCCAATCAAGGCACGCATCTGATCCTCGACATCGTCGGATACTTCCTTGTCGAGTTAGCAACTGGCGATAGGTTAGCCATCACCGGTTCCTTCTCCGCTGGGTCTCCGATAGTCGGTTTCAACAACAGTGCCGCGGCTGGCAGCCACGGCGTCGGCGGGTTCGCCGGCGCGGCGGGGTCTGTCTATGGCGTTCAGGGTCAAGCGGGCGCCGCTACCACCGGTAGTTCCGCGGGCGTGAGAGGACTATCCCGTGATTGCTGCACCGGTGACCCCGGGTTCGGCTCCGGCGTGCTGGGTATCGGAGGCACAAGCACTACCGGGGTGGTCGGAACAAGTGACAATCAAGGCATCGTCGGGATCAACACTTCGGGCCTCACCTCAACTGTTGCCAGCTTCGGC
>JACCRA010000083.1 GCA_013813825.1 Pyrinomonadaceae bacterium
CCACTTTCAATCACCGCGGGTTGGTCGTCGCGTAGTAGCCTTCCTTCGCGCGTACAAAGAGGCGGGGCAGGCCGCGCGGCGGATCGACTTTGACCTTAACCTTGTGCCATTTACCGTCGTTCGTGAAGTTTGCCGGCTTATAACCAATTGAATACTGGTGGCGCAACTCGATGGCGATGCGCTCGAAAATCTCGTTCATTTCGGCTTTCGAATCAGGGAAGAAGGCTTTGCCTCCGGAGACGGAAGCTAACTCGTCGAGGATTGCCTGCCCGCCCATATCGAGTGTACTCCCGCCGCCGTCGATAATCCCGACGCCGTAAATCAGCACGTCCGTCTCTTTGAGCATCCGGCGTAACTCGCTGAAAGTGTAACGCGAGCTATTGTCCTGACCGTCGCTGATGACGAGCAGGGCGCGTTTCTGGTGTGCGCCGCGCGTCACTTTTTCGACGCCGAGATAGCAGGCGTCGTAGAGCGCCGTGCTGCCTTTGGTCTCAACGAAAGTGAGTTTCGCGAGCAAGGCATCACTGTCGCGCGTGCGGTCGAGCAGCAGTTGCGCCCGCTGGTTGAAGCCGACCAGAAAATACTCGTCTTTGGCATGGCTCGTCTCGATGAAGTGTTGCAGGGCGTCGCGCGCGCGCTGAATCTTGTCGCGTCCCATCGATCCCGAAACGTCGAAGATGACGCCGAGGCTCACCGGCACGTCCTCGTCGCTAAAGAACGTGATCTCCTGCGGCACTTTATCGTCGAGCACTGTAAAGGCTTCTTTGCTCAAGCCGGTTACGTAGCGACCGTAGATGTCCGTGAGCGTCACGTTAAGCGTGATCAGGTCGGCGTTGATAATAGTGACGCCCCCATCATCGATGGGCGTCCCCGTTGTGGTGGAGGACGGCGCGACCGGCGCGGGCGGTTGTTTAGCAGACGGCTGTTCGACTTTCTGTTGGGCGTCGGCGTGACGCAGCGAGAACAAGAGCAGCAGGCACAGGCAGGCGGCGCTAGAGACAAGGGCGGCGTGCAGGCGAGAACGGCACAGTGTTCTCATAAATTCCCCTCGCGATCAGAGTTCCGGAAACTCAGTTGATATGGTTAGTCGATCTTGCGGTGCGGTTGACGCTTGCTATGACGTTAAAAACTGCCGCAAGGGTTGTTCCGGTGGTGCGTGGAATAACGAGTTTGGGGAGACTCCGGTAACAATCCGCATTGTAGGCCAGCGGCCACACTCGCGCAAGACTTGTCTTTGTCGAAAGTGTGATCTGATTGCAACTTTCTGTTGGTGTTGGCGTGATGAAGAGCGAGGGTAACGGCCTAATGGTGAAAATAAGGAGGTGAGAGGGGAAAGAACTGTCGTCTTTGCGCCTTGTCTTCCTTTCTCCCTGTCTTGCCTTCAGCGTCGCGCCCTGCGTTTGTTATACTGGTCTCCTCGACAAGCGTTGAGGTCAACACTCAACGACACAATCACGCAACGACTCAATTTACCGATGGCCGAGTTTATCTGTCGATTAGGAACGCCGGCGGGCGAGGTGGTGACGCGCAACATCGATGCGGTCGGCGTGCAGGAGGCACGCGTTCGTTTGGAGAGCGAGGGTTTTCGCGTCTTCTCCGTGACGCCGCCCAAGACCCGCGGCATCGCGGCGCTGACGCGCGGCGGAAAAGGCGGCGTCAACGCGCGCGTTAAGGCCGGCGACTTCCTGCTCTTCAATCAACAACTCGCCGCGCTGATCCGGGCGGGCATCCCGATTCTGCAAGCCGTCTCGATGCTCCGGCGGCGGGCTGCGAGCGGTCGCCTGCGCGGGCTGCTCGGCGATGTGGAGGAAAAGATTCGGGGCGGCATGGCGCTTTCAGCGGCGTTCGCCGAGCAGGGTTCCGTCTTCCCGCGCATCTACACCGCCTCGATCCTCGCGGGCGAGCGTTCAGGCGCGCTCGACGAGGTGCTCAATCGCTATAACGCTTACATGCGGCGCGGCGTCGAAATCCGCCGCAAGATTCGCGGCGCGCTGGCCTACCCGATCTTCCTGTTGCTGGCTTCCTTCGGCATGGTGGCGTTTTTGACGATCTACGTCGTGCCGAAGATGTCGCGCCTGTTCGGTAGCTTCCGGCAGGAGTTACCGACGATCACGCAACTCGTCGTCGGGATGTCGTCGTGGCTGGCCGGCAATCTCTATTGGTTCGGGCCTTTGGTCATTGGCGCGGCGGCCCTCTTTGGCGTTTGGGCGCGGACACCAAAAGGCAAACTCTTCGTGGATCGGACGTTGTTGCGCCTGCCGATTGCCGGCGACTTACTCGTGCAACTGTCTGTCGCGCAGGTGACGCGCAGCTTGGGGACGCTCTTGGCGGGCGGCATCACGCTGGTCGAATCATGGGAGATCGCGGCCGAGTCGATCACCAACCGCGAGTTGCGCGCCCGCAGTTCTTCGATCTTGCCGATGGTGCGTGAGGGGCGGTCGTTTACGGAGAGCTTGGAGGCGGCCAATTGGCTTCCGGCGCTGGCGCTCGACATGATCGGCGTCGGCGAGCGTTCGGGCAGTTTGCGCGAGATGCTGGAAGAGGTCGCGACTTTCTACGACGCCGAGTCGGAGGTGCGCCTCGAACAGTTGACGACGGTGCTCGAGCCTGCCATTCTGCTAGTGATGGGCGGCGTCGTGATCACGATTCTGCTGGCAATTTATCTCCCGATCATTCAATCGATTTCCAACGTCTCGGGGATGCGCTAATGAGCCATCCCACGCCGCCCCGGACGGCATCCAAAGTGTTTCGCCGAAGTTCTTCCTCCACAGAAATTAAAGATGAGCACTTTGCCTGAAGTTTCGCCGGCCAACGGCACGCGCGCGGCCTCACCTGCCGGCGGCGCGAAGAAGACGGGAAGCACGTCGGAAGGCGGCTTACCGCCCGAAGTGCGCGCCGCTCAGGAATTGGCGGCGCGTTATCGCCTGCCGTACGTCGATCTGTTGCCGCCGGAGGGCGCGTCGCCGATTGATTACTTGTTGCTCGGCGAGGTGCCTGTTGATCTGATGGTGCGCCATCAATTCGTGCCGCTGCGCCGCGAAGGCCGCCGCCTGCACATCGCAATGGCCGACCCGACGGACTTAGAACGGCTCGACGAACTGGCGAGCGCACTGCACGCCCGCATCGTTCCGCACGTGGCGACCGCCGGGGCGATTGACGTGGTGCTCAAAAAAGGCGACGCCACGCAACGCGTCATGCAGGAAGCGACTTCGAGTTTCCGCATCTCGCTCGTCAAAGAAACCGAACACGGCGAAGAGGTCTTAGACCTCGACCGGCTGGCGACTGACTCGGAGATGTCGCCGATCATCAAGCTCGTCGATACCATCATCTATAACGCGATGGAGTCGCGCGCTTCCGACATCCACATCGAGACGCGCGATACCGAAGTGCAAGTCAAGTTTCGCATCGACGGCGCGCTCTACG
This sequence comes from Pyrinomonadaceae bacterium, assembly GCA_013813825.1. Classification (GTDB taxonomy): domain Bacteria; phylum Acidobacteriota; class Blastocatellia; order Pyrinomonadales; family Pyrinomonadaceae; genus JACCRA01. The sequence goes on from JACCRA010000083.1 coordinate 3,424, forward strand.
CGAAAGTCGATCCCATCGATCTCGCTTACCACCAGACCTTGATCTCGCGGATCAAGGTGATGTCCGAACTCGACATCGCCGAGCGGCGCGTTCCGCAGGACGGCCGTTTTCGCGTCCGCTACAAAGGCCGCAACGTCGATTTCCGCGTCTCGATCATGCCGACCGTCCACGGCGAAGACGCGGTCATCCGTATTCTCGACAAGGAGCAGATCAACGAACAATTCCGCGATCTGCGCCTTGATGTCGTCGGCTTCGCCGACCACGATCTGCCGCGCTTCCGCCATTACATCGCCGAGCCTTACGGCATGGTGCTCGTCACCGGCCCGACCGGCTCCGGCAAGACGACGACGCTCTACGCCGCCTTGAACGAGATCAGGAACGAAGAAGACAAGATCATCACGATTGAAGATCCAGTCGAATACCAGTTGCACGGCATCACGCAGATTCCCGTCAACGAAAAGAAGGGTTTGACGTTCGCGCGTGGCCTGCGCTCGATTCTGCGCCACGACCCGGACAAGATCATGGTCGGTGAGATTCGCGACCCCGAGACGGCGCAGATCGCCATCCAGTCGGCGCTCACCGGCCACCTCGTCTTTACGACCGTCCACGCCAACAACGTCATTGATGTCATCGGACGCTTTCTCAATATGGGCGTCGAGCCGTATAATTTCGTGTCGTCGCTCAACTGCGTGCTGGCGCAGCGGCTGGTGCGGATGCTGTGCGAAGTCTGTAAGCGGCTTTATCAACCGACGGACGCGGAGATCATGGAGTCGGGCCTGCGACCTGACGAGCACCGCGAGCGAATTTTCTACATGAGCGTCGGTTGCGATGCCTGCAACCACACCGGCTACCGCGGGCGCACGGCCATTCACGAATTGCTCGATCTCTCAGATAATATCCGCGAGATGATCATTGAGCGCCGTCCCGGCTCCGAAGTGCGCCGCGCCGCAATCAGCGAAGGACTCGCCAGCTTGCGCGAGTCCGCGCTGCTGAAAGTTTTTAGCGGTGTCTCAACCCTCCACGAGATCAACCGCGTGACCTTCGTCGAAGAGGTCAAGCTCAACGAGGAGAAGCCGTCAGCCGTCAGCAATCAGCAATCAGCTTAATGCCGTCTGCTGCTTCGGGCTTGCCACTTAACGGCTTCATTAACATTTGCTTTTGGAACGACCTTCCCGACTTAACGTGTAAGCACGCAGGACGGCAACCCGCCGACCGGCGCAAGCTGAAAACTGACCGCTGACTGCTGACAGCTTTACTGA
>JACCRA010000085.1 GCA_013813825.1 Pyrinomonadaceae bacterium
CCGCCATTGACGTTGACCTTTTCAGGATCGAGGCCGAGCGTCTTGATGACCGCGAGACTTTGCGCGGCGAAGGCTTCGTTGAGTTCGATCAAGTCGATCTGTTCGAGAGTCAGCCCGGCGATCTTTAAGGCTTTCGGGATCGCCCCTACGGGACCAATACCCATCTCCTCCGGCGCGCAGCCGGCGGTGGCATAGGCGACGAAGCGCGCCAGCGGTCGCAGGCCGAGAGCGCGCGCCCGCTCGTCAGACATTATGACGGCCGCCGCCGCGCCGTCCGACATCTGCGAAGCGTTGCCCGCCGTAATCGTTCCCTTGATGTGAAACGCCGGCTTCAGCTTCGCCAAACCTTCTTCCGACGTGTCGCGCCGCACGCCCTCGTCCTTGTCGAATTTCACTTCGCGTTGTGTTTTGCGCCCGCGCTCGTCCAAATCTTCGAGCGTGACGGTGAGCGCCACGATCTCGTCGTCGAATTTGCCGGTTTCTTGCGCGGCGGCGGCGCGTTGATGTGACTGCAAAGCGAAGGCATCTTGTTCCTCGCGCGAGACTTCATACTTGCGCGCCACATTTTCGGTCGCTAAACCCATGTTGAGATAAAAGTCCGGGTAGTGTTCGACGAGGTACGGGTTCGGCCGGATGATGTGCCCACCCATCGGGATCAGAGACATCGTCTCCAAACCGCCCGCGACGATCACATCCGCGCCGCCCGCGCGAATCCGATCCGCCGCGATGGCAATCGACTGCAAGCCCGACGAACAAAAACGATTGATCGTCATCGCGGAGGTTTCAACCGGTAGCCCCGCCCGGATCGCCGCCGCCCGCGCGACGTTCATGCCCTGCTCGGCTTCCGGCATCGCGCAACCCATGATCACGTCTTCCACTTCGGCGGCCTCGACGCCCCCGGCGCGCTTGAGCGCCTCTTGAATTACCGTCGCGCCCATCTCGTCCGGCCGCGTCGCCCTCAGCGTACCTTTGGGCGCTTTGCCGACGGCGGTGCGGACGGCGGAGACGATGACTGCATCTCTCATGTTATTCCCCTTCCTGAATCTGATCGCGGATCAATCATTGTTTCGCTCATTCCGCAATTGCAACTTCAACTTCTTCAATTGGCAGCGCCTCGCGTAATGACTGTGGAGCGATTTCGACGAGGAAACCTCGCTTGCCACCGTTGATGTAAATCTTCGGCAAATCAAAAATAGTGCGCTCGACGTAAACCGGCAACTTGGCGCGCGTGCCGAAAGGACTGGTCCCGCCGACGAGATAACCCGTGTGCTTTTGCGCTATCGCCGGCTCGCATGGCAGCACAGTCTTGACGCCGAGATGCCGCGCCAAATTCTTCGTTGAGACTTCGTAATCGCCGTGCATCAGCACAATCAGAGGACAGCGCGCGTCCGTCTCCATCACCAGCGTCTTGATGACCGCATGTTCGTCCACGCCCAATGCCACCGCCGAGTGACGCGTGCCGCCGCGCTCTTCGTAATCATAAAGGCGCGGCTCGAAACTGATCTTATTCTCACGCAGCAGCCTGACTGCCGGGGTCACCGGGTAGCTCATCGCAAATAGTTCACCGCCCAACGCAACACGCGCACCGGCCGCGACCAATTCCGCCGTCCACCCGTCGTCGTCTGACCTAATGCCGCCGCGCGATCAAGCGCGTCTTCGATCAGCGCGTCGTGCAGCCAACGGAACGCCAGCGGCCACGACACCCGCGCCAAGCCCTCCACGCGCATTTCCAAGACGTGTCGCAGCCTCGACGCGCCGGGCGCGACTTCCGCCAAGTCCAACTCGTGCGTCCCGACGAACCCGCGCGGCGCGATGAAACGAAAGCGGACGCTACGGCCCGGCTCATACGCTTCAACGACATACCGGATCGGCCCGTGCCCACCCTTCGCGCCGACGCCCAGTGGCCGATCAAGTTTCATCGCCGGCCATCGTTCACGCGGCCACAGCAGGTCGTCCCGCGAAGCCAATTTGTCAATTAACTCACCAGCCGCCGCAAACGGCGACTGAAGAACGCGCTCGTGAACATTTTTCACCACCATCTCAGGCCTCGCCCACGCGCCCTTCGCGGCGGGCAATGTATATCGTCTTTTCCACCCTCGCGTGAACTTTCCCCGCCTCGTCAATTAACTCGACCTGATAAATACTTTCCAGCGACTTCCTGTCGATCAGCTCTGTCTTGATGCGCCCCACCTCGTCTGTCGTCAGCAAAAATTTAGCATAGAGAGTTTCGCGGCCCGGATGCTTGAATCTGATCGTCGCGGCCTTATCCCAGACGACGTAATCCCGGCCCAGTATCTCGATCAACATCACCATGTAAACCGGATCGACTGCGGCGTACATGCTCCCGCCGAAAATGGTCCCGACGTAATTCCGCGTCCGCCACGTCAGCGGAAGTTTAACGTGTATCTCGTGGAAGTCGCCCGCGATATAGGTGACGCGCGCGCCCGTTCCGACGTAAGCCGGAAACAAATTTAACTTCCAGCGTAGCAATCTCGTCCGGCGCGATTCCGGCATACGACTCAAAGTTTTGAGTTCCAGATTTCGAGTTTCGAGTCGCAGGCAGTTTATGCTGAACGCGAAACTCGGAGCCAGAAACTCGAGACTAATTCCTGAGCGGCTTGCCGGTCTTGAGCATGTGCGCGATCCGCTCCTGCGTCTGGCGGTGGCCGCACAAACTGAGGAAGGCTTCGCGCTCAAGATCGAGCAGGTATTGTTCGGAGACGAGCGTCGGGTGATTGAGATCGCCGCCCGTCAGGATGCGCGCGAGCTTTTCGCCGATTAGCGCGTCGTGTTCGGAGATGAACCCGCCGCGCTTCATTTGGTGAATGCCGAGTTTGAGCGTCGCGAGCGATGAATTGCCGAGAGCCGGAATGTCGGTGCGCTGCTGTGGCGCGACGTAGCCGCGCTTGGCAAGCGCGAGCACTTCCTGCTTGGCGTCGGCGATCAGTCGATCCTGATTCATCGAGACGGAATCCTCGTCGCGCAGGAAGCCATAAGAGCGTGCCTCCGCCGCCGAAGTCGCGACTTTGGCTAAGGCAATCGTCTCGAACGTGCGTTTGATGAAAGGGAACGGATCGGCGTCGTCCGCGCCTTTCCGTGCCGCATCCATCGCGCGCACGAGCATCTCCTTCGTGCCGCCGCCGGCCGGAATCAAACCGACGCCGACTTCGACGAGGCCGATGTAAGTCTCGGCTGAAGCGCGCACGCGATCCGCGTGCAGCGTCATCTCGCAGCCGCCGCCGAAGGCCATCCCGAACGGCGCGACGACGACCGGCTTCGGCGAATACCGGAGGCTCATCGTCGCGTTTTGAAACGCGCGAATCGCGAGGTCGAGGTCTTCCCAGTTCTCCTCTTGCGCTTCCAAAAGCATCAGCATCAGATTCGCGCCGACCGAGAACTGCGGGGCCTGATTGCCGACGACGAGGCCGAGAAAGTTCTTCTCGACTTCGACGAGCGACTGCTTGATCATTTGAATCGTGTCGGCCCCGATGGCGTTCATCTTCGAGTGAAGTTCGAGACACGCCACGCCATCGCCCAGATCAATCAGAGACGCGCCCGCGTTTTTCTTGACGACGCCGGTGCGCTCCTTCAAAGACTTCAACACGATGACGCCCGCCGGTTCGTTGATTGGCTGATACGCGCCCGCCGCGAAATCGAAAAAGAAGCGTTGGCCGTTTTCGTTTTTATAAAACTGCCGCGCGTCCGCGTCCAGCATTCGCTGGACGTTCTCAGGAATGGCGTGGCCTTCCTCCTTCATCCGCGTGACGGACTTTTCGACGCCGATGGCGTCCCACGTCTCGAAGATGCCGAGTTGCCAACTGAACCCCCAGCGCAAAGCGCGGTCAACCTCGACGACGTTGTTCGCAATCTCCGGGATGCGATTCGCTGCGTAGCGCATTGTCCGCGACATCGTCTTCCACAAAAACTGTCCGACGCGATCCTTGCCCCACACCAGCGCCTTGATGCGCGCCGGCAAGTCCTCAATGTTCTTCGCCGCGTCGAGCGCCGGGAGCTTTAATTTCTGCGCCGGGCGGTATTCGAGCGAGGCGTGGTCAAGCGTCCAGATTTCCTGCTTTTCGCCCTCACCTTTCTGTTTGCGATAGAAGCCGCCTTTGGTCTTGTTGCCCAAGAGTTTCCGTTCGACCATTTGTTGCAGAAAGTCCGGCGTGACGTAGGCGGCGCGATCCTCGTCGTCGGGAACGGCTTCGTGGAGATTCTTCGCGACGTGCAGAAACACATCAAGGCCAACGATGTCGAACGTGCGGAAAGTGGCCGACTTCGGGCGGCCTACGGCCTGCCCCGTCATCTTGTCCACTTCCTCAATCGAATAACCGTCTTCGAGCATCGTGTGAATCGAGACGAGCGCGCCGTAAGTGCCGATGCGGTTGGCGATGAAGTTCGGACGATCCTTCGCGATCACGACGCCCTTGCCGAGTCGCTCGTCGAGAAAGCCGAACATCGCGCAACTGACTTCCGGCTTCGTCCATTCGGTCGGGATCAACTCGACGAGGTGCAGGTAACGCGGCGGGTTGAAGAAGTGAATTCCGAGAAAGTGCTGGCGGAAATCTTCCGTGCGGTCGGCGGCAAGTTGACGAATGGGAATGCCGCTCGTATTCGACGCGACGACGGAACCGGGCCGCCGGTGTTTCTCAACCTGTTCGTAGAGCCGCCGCTTGATCTCCAAGTTTTCGACGACCGCCTCGATAATCAGATCGCAGTCTTTCAACTTCGCGAGATCGTCCGCGAAGTTGCCGACGGAGATGAGTCCCGCCTTGTCCGGCGCGAAGAAGGCCGCCGGCTTCGACTTTTTCGCCGCCTCATAGCCGCCCCGCGCGATACGGTTTCGCACCGCCTTTGTCTCAAGCGTCAATTTTTTTGCCTGCTCATCCGCCGTCAACTCGTCGGGCACAATGTCGAGCAACAGCGTGGGGATGCCGGCGTTTGCCAAATGCGCCGCGATCTGCGCGCCCATCGTCCCCGCGCCTAGCACCGCCGCCTTTTCGATTCGCAACATAAGACAGAGGAAACCTCTCAGGAAGATTCGACCACGAAGTGTCAACCATCATACTGAATGAGCACTCATTCAGCAAGACTAAAGTTAGAATTTTAATGGTCGCCGTTACGACCATCGCTCTCATCCCTTCTATCGGCCACTGGCTAATAATTAGTCAGAATTCTTTCCGGCTCTAAGCCCATCTCGTGGAGGCGGTCACGGGTGTGTTCGATCATTTCGCGCGAGCCGCAAACGAAAGCGACCGGGTCGGAAAGCGAAGGCATTACGTTATCGAGTAGCGATTGGACGTAGCCGGTGGAACCGGCCCATTCGGAGCCGTCGGGCTTCGAGATGACCTGACGCAGTTCGACGCCAGCGGCGTGCCACGATGCGGTTTCGTCGCGGTAACAGAAATCTTCTGGAGTGCGCGCGCCGTAGAGCACGAAAATTTGGCCGAAGTCGTCAGGGTGGCCGAGGGCGTGGCGTAGAGCGGAGCGGAGCGGCGCAACGCCGGTGCCCATCGCGATGAAGACGAGGTCGCGCCCCCGTTGTGCGTCAATGGCGAAGCCGTGGCCGACGATTTCGATTAACTCGATCTCGTCGTCCTTCTTTAGATCGTAGAACGTCGGCCGGTCGGCGGCGTGGTGCGAGCGCTTCACGAGGAATTCCAGATCGAGGTCTTCGGGCGCGCTGGCGAACGCGAAGTAAGACGGCCGTCCTTTATCCACGCGCAGCACTGCCACCTGACCGGGCGCGTAGGGCAGCCGGGCGCCGCCCGTGGGCCGCATGTCGAACGAGCGAATATCGCGCCCTTGCTGGCGCACGCGCGTGATGGAGAGTTTTCGACTTGCCATCTGAGTCATGGAAGGGAGCTTGCGTAATCGTTTATCGGGGAGCGGCGCAGTTTAGCAAGCGGGGCAGGTGAAGGCAAAAAGGAGCGGAGCGCGGTTCAATCAAACCTGCCGGGACAGTGGCACCACGACAAACTGCTCCACCAGCACAATCGCGGACGGCTCCCCGGCGACTGACAGCTTTTCCGAAGCTGTGATAAAACAAACGCAGGCAGTATTGACGAAGAGAGCAGGCAGGCAAGGACGGGGCCACCGGCGCGCTATCGCCGCTGCTTCTTCCGCGAGTTGGCGAGGGCGAGGCAAAACGGCGGCGGCGCGGCGTGCGTGCGGTCGGTGGAATCCACTCGTTACGAAAATCAATGCTCGAGGTGGCGCGCGGCGCGTCGCGGAAAGGAATGTGTAAATGTTTCGAAGACTGCTGGAGACAGCGCCGGTCTGGTTTCCACTGCCAGTGCGGCTGACGCTCGGCCTCATCTTTATCGCTCATGGGGCGCAGAAAGTGTTCGGCGTGTGGGGTGGGCCGGGGCTGGCGAAGTTTGCGGCTGCCGGCGCGCCGATGGGCTTGCGCCCGGCGTGGCTGTGGATGGGCGCGGCGGCATTGGCCGAGCTTATCGGCGGCGTGATGGTGCTGGCCGGGCTGCTCACGCGCGTCGGTGCGTTTCTGCTCGCCAGCGTCATGCTCGTCGCAATGGTCGGCGTTCACTGGAGCGGCGGCTTCTTTCTACCAAAGGGCATCGAGTACACGGTCGCGTTGCTCGGCATGGCGCTGGCGCTGATGATTTCCGGCGGCGGCCAAGTCTCAGCCGACGCCTCGCTGCAAAATCCAAGTTTCGCCCGCAGACGGTAAATTTGAGTATTGAGTGATGAGTGATGAATACTGAGCTAAGAGCAAATGGCTTTTCACTCAGTCCTCAGTACTCATCACTTTTAATCTCAGCACTCTGTTATGAATCGTTCCCCGCTGCTCGTCATTTTCATCACCGTTTTTATCGATCTGGTAGGTTTCGGCATCGTGATGCCGGTGCTGCCGTTCTACGTCGAAGACCCGCGATTCGCGGCCTCGCCGGTGACGCTCGGCTGGCTGTTCGCTTCTTACTCGATTATGCAGTTTATCTTCTCGCCGATTTTGGGGCGGCTGTCGGACAAGCACGGGCGACGGCCGGTGCTGCTGTTCAGTATTATCGGAACCGGCATCGGCTTTTTGATCATGGGCTGGGCGACGACGCTCTGGATGCTGTTCGCCGGGCGTATTCTTGACGGCATCACGGGCGGCAACATCTCGACGGCGAGCGCTTACATCGCCGACGTGACGACGCCGGAGAATCGCGCGAAAGGCATGGGCTTGATCGGCGCGGCGTTCGGTTTAGGATTCATCTTCGGCCCGGCCATCGGCGGGATTCTGAGCCGGTGGGGCGTCCACGTGCCGTTTCTGTTCGCCGCCGCGCTCGCCTTCTTGAACGCCGTGCTGCTCTACTTCACGCTGCCTGAAACGGTGACGCCCGAACACCCGGCGCGTGGTGTGGATCGGAGTTTCCGCGCGCTGTTCGCGCAACTCGCGAACGCGCGCCTCGCTTACGTTCTAGCGATCTACTTTCTGTTCATCGTCGCCTTCTCGATCATGACGACGACCTTCGCTTTCTACACGATGTTCCGGTTCAACTACGACGCGCACCAGAACGGCTATCTCTTCGCCTTCATCGGCGTCATCGCCGTGATCGTTCAGGGCGGGCTGATCGGGCGATTGGCGAAGCGTTACGGCGAGTTGCCGTTCGTCATCGCGGGCGCGGCGCTGTTCGTCGCGGGACTATTCGCGCTGCCGTTTGTGGGACCAACGAGCGGCGGTCTCGTCGCGCTGCTGGGCTTGCTCGCGCTCTTCGCCGGCGGCAACGGAATGGCGACGCCGTCGCTGACCAGCCTCGCATCGAAATCGGCCGGCGCGGCGGAGCAGGGCACAACGCTCGGCCTAACGCAATCGGCGGCCAGTCTCGCGCGCATCATTGGTCCCCTCATCGGCGGTTTTCTGATCTACAGCGCGGCGGCCACCGCTCCGCCACACGTCAGCGACCAGACGTTGCGCCTCACTTTCTGGACGGCAGGCGCGCTGACCTTCATCGCGCTGGCATTAACGCTACACCTCGCGGCCAGAAGTCCAAAGTCCAAAGTCCAAAGTCCAAAGTCAGGGATCAGTGAAGACGACACACTCCCTGCCGGCTTCTGACTTTGGACTTTGGACTCTATGTTTCATGCGCCCTATCAAAAAATCCTTGCAGGAGTACGCGCGGGGCGTGGCGGGCGGGCTGTTGTTCAGTTTGCCGTTGCTCTACACGATGGAAGTGTGGTGGATGGGCGTCGTCGCGCACCCGTGGCGGCTGTCGCTCTACGTGCTCGCGACGTTCGTGCTGCTGCTCGGCTACAACCGCTTCGTGGGCTTGCGGCGCGACTCCTGCTTCACGGAGGTCGCCATCGATTCCATCGAAGAGATGGGACTCGGACTCCTGATCGCCTTCGTCACGCTTTGGGTCTTAGGCCGGATCACGTTCGACATGACGACGGCCGAGATCGCGGGCATCACGGTGATTGAAGCGATGACGGTCGCCATCGGCGTCTCGGTCGGCACGGCGCAACTCGGCGGGGGCGGCATTGATGATGAGGGCGAAGCGAGCAACGGCGGCGACGGCGAGACGGGCGGCGCGGCGGAGCAACAAGTGACTTTCGGCGGGCAACTCGTCCTCGCTTGGTGCGGGGCGGTCTTGTTCGCGGCCAACGTCGCGCCGACGGAAGAGATCGTCATGATCGCGGCGGAAATCTCCGCGTGGCGCGTGTTCGCGCTGGCGCTGTTGTCGCTGCTCTTCGGCGCGCTGATCTTGTACTACATCGACTTCACCGGCTCACAAAAATTCATGCAGGCGGTCGCGCATCACGGCGTGCTGGCCGGGACGGTGGTGACTTACGCGGTCGCGCTCGCGGCGGCGGCCTTGATCCTCTGGTTCTTCGGGCGCTTCGATGGGCAGCCCTTGATCGGATGTCTGGCGCAGGCGGTGGTGCTGGGCGTGGCCGCGATGTTGGGCGCGGCGGCGGGGAGGCTGTTGCTGCAATGATCGAGAAAGTGGAGAAGAACTGGCTGGAATGGGGCGTCTTCGGCGTCAGCCTCGTCCTCGTGCTGGGGACGCTCGCCTACCTCGTCTATGAGGCGACGACGATGGGTAATCAACCGCCGATCATCGAAGCGCAACTCGGCGCGCCACAGCAGCAAGCGGGCGAGTTCGCCGTGCCGGTGACACTCATCAACCGCGGAGATCAGCCCGCCGCCGGCGTCACGGTCGAGGTCACGCTGGAAGGCAGCGGCGGCGCGGCGGCGGAGATCGAGCGCGGCGAGTTTTCCGTCCCCTTTCTGCCGCGCGGCGCGACGCGCGAAGGCCGGGTCTCCTTCCGCGCCGATCCGCGCGCCGGGCAATTGAAGGCGCGCGTGTTGGGGTATGAACAACCTTGACGGAGGACAATTTCCCGCCACGGGAGCGGCGTCTCAATCTGCCGTTAATGGCGTGTTGCGGTGAGTGGCGCGGCGTGATTTTTCATCGACAATGTGCCGAAGTCGTGAAGAGTTCGTGAAGCGATTGATGATAATAGGCGCGAAAGGAGTAACAGAAAAAATGGCACAAGCACAGCAGCAACAGCAAGTCGTTGAACGCTTCATTGAGGCGCTCAAGCGTCTAGAAAGTGGCCGCGACGTGGAAACGATGGTCGCGCTTTACGCCGTGGACGGCGAGATCGGCAACGTCGTCGCGCCTGATAAATTTCATGGTCCCGACGGCGCGCGCGAGTTCTGGACGAAGTACCGTGAGACTTTCGGCGAGGTGAGTTCGAGTTTCCGCAACCGCCTGATCGCCGATGGCGGCGCGGCGCTCGAATGGACGACGACAGGCACAACCGCCGGCGGCACGCCGTTCAAATATGACGGCGTTAGCATCCTTGAATTCGACGGCGACCACATCACGCGCTTTCAAGCCTACTTCAACGCCGAAGACCTGAGCCGCCAGATTGTGGAAGCGACGCAACCCGCTGCCCAAAAAGCAGCGGGCGTCGATCAGTAAAAGGCAGGTTGTCCGTTACTGCTCTCTATCCTCTATTTCTAGGCTTGCCAAATATTTCTAGGCTTGCCAAATCGAAGGCAACCGCGTCTCATCTGTTTCCAGCGTCGAGCCGTCAGGTAGGATGTGGACGAGGCGTGCGCCGCGCACGGAGAGCGGCGGGGCGAGCAACCCGACGCGGTGGCAATTGGCGCGCGGCTGCACGTGCTTCGTCAACGGCCATGATTCGG
>JACCRA010000088.1 GCA_013813825.1 Pyrinomonadaceae bacterium
GCAATTTGTTTGGCGGGCTTGTCGTCCATCCAGTATTTGCCGTTTTCGGCAATGTGGCAGTAATCGCATCTGACCCCAAGCGCAGTTCTCATCTGGTGCATCACCGGGAGTAGTTGCGCGGCGGGCATTCCCTTGAGTGCCTGAATATTCTTCTGCACTTGCTCAACCGGCTGCTCCTGATTGCTTTGCGGAGCGGGTTCGGGCGGCAATTCGTTCAGCGCCTCAACGGGAGCCGGGGGACTACTGCTCGTAATAGAAGAGGCTGTCGGCATTTCAGGCGCGAGTCGCAGCAGGCCGAATGAACCGCTACTAACGAGGCTCGCCGATGCTTCAGCATTCTCACCTGCCTCCGCCCACAGTTCTGCCTGAAAGCTGAGAACCAGCGCGATCAGCGTGACGGCGGCGATCCGCTTAAAGTTCTCCTTCATCATGTATTAGCTCCTTTGGTCAGAACGAAAGCGCGCTAACGTCAGGCGCTTTTCATCCCGCTACCCTTCCACCCTCATTCTTCTTATTCGTACCGCAACGCCACCATCGGATCGACTCTTGCCGCCCGCCGCGCCGGGATGTAGCAAGCGGCGAAGGCGACGAGAGTCAGGAGGACGGCCACGCCCGCGAAGATTAAGGGATCGGTCGCACTCACTTCATAAAGCAGGCTCCGCATGACGCGCGTCAGCGCCGCCGCCGCCGCCAAGCCGCACGCCACGCCGACGAGCGCGAGGCTCATGCCCCGTCCGACGATGAGCCTGAGGACGTCGCCGCTCTGCGCGCCGAGCGCCATGCGAATCCCGATCTCGCGCGTGCGGTTCGTGACCGAGTAGTTGACGACGCCGAAGATGCCGATGGCGGCAAGCAAGAGTCCGAACGTGCCGAGTGTGCCGACCACGCTTGCCGCCAGACGCAGCGGGATGAGCGAGAAGCCGACTGCTTCCGTCATCGGCATGACGTTCAAGAGCGGTAAATCGCGGTCAAGCCGATTGGCTTCGCCGCGCACGGCGGCCAGCACGCTCGCCGCGTTCGTCGCGCCGGTGCGAACATGCAAGGTCATCTCGCCGGTATAATTTTGTGCCAGCGGCTTGAAAATGTACGGGAGCGGGTCTTCGCCGAGCGTGCCGTATTTGCCGTCTTTGACGACGCCGACGATCTCCGTCTGCGCTGCATTGTTGCCGCTTGCTTCTCCAAAGCTGATGCGTTTGCCGACGACGCTTGACGCCTCCGCATCGGGAAAGAAGCGACGCGCCATCGCCTCGTTGACGACGCACACGCGCGGCGCGCCTTCGCGGTCTGTGTCGTCGAATCCGCGCCCGCGCATGATGGGAATCTGCACGGTCTCGAAGTAGCCCGCGTCAACGGTGTTCACGTCAATCTGAAATGTGCTGCTGCCTTCGGGCGGCTCGAAGCCGACGACGTTGATGCCTTCCATCCGGGTGTTTCCGTTCAAAGGAATCATGCTGGCGAGGCTCACCGCTTCGACGCCCGGCAGGGCGGCAGCGCGCTCGACGAGTTGCCGGTAAAACCCCTGTCCCTTCGTCTTATCGTAGCCTTGCGTTCTCAGGTCGAACGACACGAGTTGCACATTCTCTGGACGGAAGCCGATGTTAATCGCACTTGCGTTCTGAAGGCTTCGCAGAAAAAGTCCCGCTGCGACGAGCAGCACGAGCGAGACGGCGACTTGCGCGATGACGAACAGGTTGCGCGTGCGCGATCTATGCGACGCGCCCACGCTTCCCGGTGTTCCGGCTTTGAGCGCGGGGACGACATCCGGCTTTGAGGTAGCGAGCGCGGGCGCAAGTCCGAATAGGATTCCGGTGATGAGCGAGACGAGGAGGGTGAACAGCAGCACGCGATGGTCAACGCTGAAGTCAAATGAGAGCGGCGCTTCCGCCGGAGGCTTGAAGGCTTGCAGCAAGTCCGTCGCCCAGAACGCGGCTATCACGCCGAGCGCGCCACCAATCAAAAACAGCAACACGCTTTCCGTCAACAATTGCCTGACGATACGCGACCGACTTGCCCCCATCGCCATGCGGATCGCGATCTCTTTGCGTCGCGCGCTTGCTCGCGCGAGAAGCAACCCGGCGACGTTGGCACATGCGATGAGCAGCACGAGCGCGACAAAACCCATCAGTAGCGACATGAAGCCGACGAGCATACCGCGCACCTCGCCCGGCACAGTACTCGCCCGTTGCACGTCAACACCTTGATCGCGATTCGATTCGGGAAAGGCCCGCGCGATTTGCGCGGCGAGCGCACTCATCTCGCTTTGCGCTTGCCCAATCGCCACGCCATCTTTAAGCCGTCCACTTAACTGCACCCATCGCGTGTTGCGACCGAGCTGATCGCCGCCCGGTCTGGCTTCGCGTTGCATCATTAAAGGAACCCACACGTCCGGCGTGAGTCCGACCCAAGTGCCGCGAAAATCTTTGGGAGCGATACCGATAATCGTGAACGTGTGACCGTTGAGAGCAACAGTCTGACCGACGAGCGACGCATCGGCGGCGAACTTCCCCTGCCACATCCCATAGCTCACGACGGCGACCGGGTGAGTGCTGGGCGTGCGGTCTTCTTCCAGCGTGAAGAAACGTCCTTGCGCGGGACGCACGCCGAGGACGTCGAAGTAGTTACCGGAGACCAGCAACCCGAACGCGCGTTCGGGTTGCGCGCCCGCGTTGAGACTGAGCGGGACTCCACCGAAGGCGAACAACCCGTCGAAGGCTTGACTGTGATCGCGGAAGTATTCGTAGTCAGGGTAAGAGAACGTGTGATAACTAGAACGCTGGTCCGTCGCGTGTATGTCAACGAGTTGCTGCGGACGGGCGATGCCGGGCAGCGGGCGCAACAGCAATCCGTTGACGAGCGAGAAGATTGTTGTGTTCGCTCCGATGCCAATGGCGAGCGAGAGTACGGCGACCAGTGTGAACCCCGGCGTCTTCAATAGCATCCGCGCCGCGTATCGTATGTCTTTCCATAGCGTATTCATTATTCACCTCATGCTTATTATTCGTACCTGAGCGCCACCATCGGATCGACTCTTGCCGCGCGCCGCGCCGGGATGTAGCAAGCGGCGAGGGCGACGAGAGTCAGTAAGGCAGCCACGCCCGCGAAGATCAGTGGATCAGTCGTACTCACTTCATAAAGCAGGCTCCGCATGACGCGCGTCAGCGCCGCCGCCGTCGCCAAGCCGCACGCCACGCCGATTAGCGCGAGGCTCATGCCCCGTCCGACGATCAGTCTGAGGACATCGCCGCTCTGCGCGCCGAGCGCCATGCGAATGCCGATCTCATGGGTGCGCTGCGTCACCGAGTAAGCCATCACGCCGTAGATGCCGATGGCCGCGAGGATGAGGGCGACGAAGGCGAAGCAGCCGAGCAGCAGCGCGTTGAAGCGACGCGGCGCGACCGATTGCGCCACGCGCTCGTCCATCGTCCGTGTTTCCCAGACGGCGAGGCCCCTATCGATTTCTTTGATCACACCGCGCACGGCGGACGCGAGGACAGATGGATCGGATGTTGACGAGCGCACCACGAGATTCATCTGGCCGTCCGAGGACTGGAAAAACGGAACGTAGAACTCCGGAATCACTTCTTCATCGAGGCCGCCGAGTCGCACGTTGCCGACGACGCCCACGATCTCGCGCGGCGGTAGGGGGTTGTTGTTTTCGTCATCGGTGATGAGGCGTTGGCCGAGCGGTTCTTCGTTCGGAAAGTAACGCCGCGCGAAGGCTTCGTTGATCACGGCGACGGGCAGCGCGTCTGCCGCGTCCCGGTCGGTGAACGCGCGCCCGCGCCGCAAGGAGATGTTCATCACGCGGAAATAATCGGAAGTGATGATCGGATTCCTCGCGGCGACTTGCGTTTCTGGAGCCGCCGGGGGACGCCCGTCGATGTTGAAAGTGGTGCGCGTTTCTCTGTTGCCGAGGGGCAGCACATTGACCGCCGCCGCCGCTTCGACGCCGGGCAAGGCGCGCGTGCGCTCGATGGCCTCTCGGAAAAATGCGTGCTGCTGCTCCGGGCTTGAGTAGTTGGTACTGTATGGCAGTGGGATCAGCATCGTAAGGACGCGCGCTGCTGTGTAACCCGGATCGGCGTTGAGCAGACGCACGAAGCTCTTAAGCAACAGCCCCGCGCCGACGAGCAGGAGAAGCGAGAGCGCGACCTCTGTGACGATGAGTAGGCTCCGCGTGCGGTTGCGGCGCGCACCTTCGGTCGAGCCTCTTCCACCTTCCTTGAGCGAGATGCTGAGATCAAATTGCGAGGCTTGCCACGCCGGCGCGAGGCCGAAAACGACGCCGGTCAGCGCGGAAATCCCCAGCGTAAAGATGAGGACGCGATGATCAAGACCGACTTCCGAAAATCGCGGAATGTCGCCGGGAGCCAGCGCCTTCAACAAATCGACGCCCCATGTCGCCAGCAACAACCCAAGCGCACCGCTGACGAACGCGAGCAACAAACTTTCCGTCAGTAATTGGCGCATCAAACGCCAGCGGCTGGCTCCGAGCGCCGTCCGCACCGCGATCTCTTTACCACGCGCGCTGGCGCGCACGAGCGAAAGATTGGCGACGTTGGCGCACGCAATCAAAAGGACGAAGCCGACCGCGCCGAGCAACACGAGCAGCGCGGGACGGATGTTGCCCACAAGGTCTTCGTGCATCGAGACGAGCCGGAGCCGCCTGCCGGCATTCACGTCCGGGTATTGCGCCGCCAGTCGGCTCGTGATCGTGTCTAACTCCGCGGCGGCTTGCTCAAGCGCGACGCCGGGCTTGAGGCTCGCCAC
>JACCRA010000118.1 GCA_013813825.1 Pyrinomonadaceae bacterium
GCGGCCTCTCCGGTCGCTTGATGTTGCACGCGCTCGCCGCGGATGAGGAGCACGCCGAACGCGTAGTCGAGTTGGCACGCGGTTCCCTCAAAAGCAAAAAGCCCGCCCTGCCTCGTGCGCTGACGAGCCGCCTGACTCCGGCACAACGCTTGGTCCTCACTGAACTGCTCGCGCGTCTCGCCGAGTTGGCGGCGGCCACCGCACGCCTCGGCGAGCGGAGCGTGCGGGAGGTGGCCGGGAGCGCCGACCCTTTCGGCCGTACCGCAGTCAAACTGCTCGAGCCTATCCCCGGCGTCGGCCACCGGGTGGCCGAGGTCATCGGCTCCGAGGTCGGCGTGGACCTGACGCGCTTCCCCACCGAGGGGCATCTGGCGAGTTGGGCGGGGAGTTGTCCCGGCAACAACGAGTCAGCCGGGAACCGCCGCTCTGGACAAACCACCACCGGCCGGCCGTACCTGAGAGCCGCCGTGACGCAAGCGGCAGGGGCAGCGTCGCACACCACGAACACCGGTCTCGCGGCGCCATCCCATCGACTGAGCCGGCGCATGGGCAACAACAAAGCTTTGGTCGCCGTCCGACACAGCCTGCTGGTTATCCTCTCTCAGGTCCTGGCCGGGCGGGCGGATTATGGCGAACGCGGCGGCGACTACTTCGACCGTCAGCAACCGCAGTCGCCACGCGTGATTAAAAAGTTAGAAGCACTGTGGGGCTGAAGGTGACAGTCGAAACGCTAGTACAAGCAGCGTAGTTGTGCCCCATACCATTTGCATAGCAGACCCTACATCGCTTTAGGATAGGTAGACCTTCAACTGGTCAAGTGTTACAGGGTCCATTGTTGGTTGATTTATTAATGCATTTTTCGCACTTACAGCCTTTAAGCTTAATGAATGTATCGAAATATGCTTTGCCATAGTCGAGGGTGATTTCTGCCCCGGCTTGTATCGTCTTTTTCGACCAAATCCATATTCGACGACCGGAAATGAATGCTATGGCGTTCGGTCTGCACGAGTGGTTGATGTAACGAGCAGTATTGGTGCGCGAGCTGCCGTTGATTGACCACTTCGTATTGATTTCAAAGAAATACTTGCCAAGATTGTTATTGGCTTCTTCTGTGGAGACAAGAGGACCGACGTACTCAATAATTCGTTTCCTGACTGGGATAGGTTGAAGGGCGAATAATCCTAAACCTGTAGCGGTGCGTTTAACGACGAGATTTTGATTTCCTTTGTTCATGGTTGAGATGATACTAACTTATTATCTAAGGTATAATCTGTTTTATGAATAAACGTGCGAAGAAACGATTGAAGGAAGCCATCCAAAAGGACATTGCGGAGCGGGCGGATAACCGTAAAGAACAAGGTTCGTCTTCTCCTACTAAGAAACTGCCACAGAGCCGAGGGTTTACACCGAGGCCAGATAAGAAGCGAGGTTAGTCTTGAGGTTGTTGTAAGGTTAGGAGTTCCTTCCACAAAGCATCTTCGTTAATTCCGGTGAGGATTGATCCGTGATAGCGGAGAGCATGGTAGACCAGTCAATTTCATCACGACGAGTAGCTTCGTCAGCACCGCAACAATACTGAAAACCTGAATAATCACTGCTTTTTCGTTGCTCAAACCCCCACGCCATTCACAGACTTTCTTCCCCTAACCCAACGCCTTACCGAGGTACTGCCATTCGGCAGGATTCAGGGGATAAGCTTTAACTCTGGCAATTTGCTTTGGTATTTCGTTTGACTTTAGTGGATGAAGTTATTCCGACTACCCAGTCGGGTAACTTTCGATTTCGCGCCCCGGGTGAAATCTGAACTCAGATCGCTGAAATAGCCCGGCCGCCCGACGCGACTTTCTTGGGTTTCGATAGAGTTCCCTATGGTTGAAGAAGAACAGGACGAGCAATCTCAGCCGGAGCACAGCGGCCGCAACCTTGACGCGCGGCTCGAACAGCTTGAGCGCGCCTTCGGCGAGCAGTCCGCGCGAATGCGCCGGATCGAGCAGCATCTCGGCATCGTCGCCACTCCCTCGCCCGACGACGCCACCACCGCCGCGCGCGCCTTTGGACAAGGGCGCGCCGTCGTCCCCGCCGCCACACCGCCGCCGGAAGAGATCGCGCCGCCCACCGCGCCGCCGCGCGGGATGTGGGCGGATGGTGATGTCCCGGCGGCGGAAGATAAAAAAGTTGCTGATGAATTGTCGTCCGCTCGCGCCCAGTCGCCGCCGCAAACGTCACGCGCCGGAGCGGTGGACGCCTCTTCCGCCGCGTCAGAGCCGCTGCGACCGCCGACCGCGCCGCCGCACGTTGATGATGAAGAACAGGCTCGCGGCGACGCGCCGGGGCGGACGGCGGCGGCGACGGGCGCACGGTCGTGGGTCGATCTCGAAACTTCCATCGGCGGCAGTTGGTTCAACTGGATCGGGATCGTCGCGTTGACGCTGGGCGTTGGCTTCTTTCTCAAATACGCTTTCGAGAATCAGTGGATTGGTCCTACAGGGCGCGTTCTGTTGGGCGGCGCGGGAGGCTGCGCGCTGCTCGGCTTGGCCGAGCGGTTGCGGCTGCGCGGCTATCGCAGTTATGCGGCGGTACTGTCGGGCGGCGGCATCCTTATTCTCTACCTATCGGCCTACGCCGCTTATAATTTTTATCACCTCATCGGACAACTGCCGGCCTTTTTGCTGATGGCCTTGGTGACGGCCGCCGCCGTGCTGCTCGCCGCGCGTTACGACGCTCTGCCAATCGCGATCCTCGGTTTGCTCGGCGGCTTCATGACACCGATCCTGTTGTCGCGCGGCGTCGATAATCAGATCGCGCTGTTCGGCTACATCGCGCTGTTGGACGCGGGTGTGTTGGCGCTCGCTTACTTCAAGGAGTGGCGCAGCCTCAACTATTTATCGTTCGCGGCGACCGTGTTGATGTTCGCCGGCTGGCTGGCCCGCTGGTATGAGCCGGAGACGAAACTCTGGCCGACGCTCTTCTTCCTGACGCTCTTCTTTGTGATGTTCGCGGCGCTCGCGATTCTCCACAACGTCTTGCGACGGAGGCCGGCGCGCTGGTTCGATGTCTCGCTCGTGATCGCCAACGCCACGCTCTACTTCGGCGCGAGCTACGAACTGCTGAATTCATATTTAACTTACTACCCGGACTTTGCCGGACGACTCGCGGGAGTCTCGCACCTCGTCCTCGGCGCGCACGCGCTCGCCGTCGCGGCCTTCTTCGTGATCTTGTTTCTGATCGCCGAGAGCCGTCACCGCGAGGATCAGTTGTTGTCGCTCAGCTATGTCGGGGCGGCTGTTACTTTTCTGACCATTGCCGTCGCGATCATTCTCGATCAGCACTGGGCCACTATTGGCTGGGCCGTCGAGGGTTTAGTACTGACGTGGATCGGCTTCCGCACCGAGCGCGCCGCGCCGCGCTACGCCGCGCTACTCGTGCTGGCGGTGGCCGTCGGACACTGGTACACGACGGACGCGCTCGAATTCCTGCTCCGCGAAGTGAAAAGTTTCTGGCCGCTCGTCAACGCCCACGCCGTCTCCTGCTATGCGCTCATCGCGGCGGTGGGGCTGAGTCTGTGGCTTTACGCGCGTGGCGGGGAACAACTTGAACGAAGCGAGCGCGAGATTCTCCGCTCCGTGTTCGTCCTCGTCATTTTCACGCTGGGGCTGACGCTCCTGACGATTGACGTAAGCGAGGGCTTCAACCAGCGCCGGGCGATGTTCGACCCAGCCGCCGATCAAACTGTGCGCGAGTCTTTCGCGGAGACGCAGCGGTTTACGACCGCGACTTTGTGGTTGCTCTATGCCACTGTCGGGCTGGCGCTCGGCGTCGTGTTGCGCGTCGCGGTGCTACGCATCGCATCGCTCCTGATTCTGTTTTGCGCTGTCTTAACGAGCGCCGCCAACGGGAGCGATTTTTACAGCGCCGCTTGGCACCTGCCGCTCTTTAATCTGACGTTTGCCGGATTCGTCCTAAGCGTCGCCGCGCTTGCGTCGGGCGCTTATTTCTACAGGCGCGCGCCAGAAGAGAGCGTCGGCGCGTGGGAGCGCAACATCATGTTGCCCGCCCTCGTTGGTACGGCCAATTTGTTTGCGCTCGCAGGTCTCAGTCTCGAAGTGATGGGCTATTTCAACCGGGCGAAGGCGCTGGCGTGGGCGCAGCCGGAAAGCTGGCTCGCCGCCGCGCGCGTCGAAAACTGGAAGCAGTTAACGCTCTCGTTGCTATGGACGATTTACGGCACAGTCGCCTTCGTCGTCGGGTTGCGACGCCGTAGTGATTTTCTCCGCTTCGGCGCGCTCGGTCTGCTCGCGCTGACCGGCGTGAAAATCTTGCTTGTCGATGCCACTTATTACAATGCGGCGTGGCACGTTCCCATTTTCAATCAGACCTTCGCCGCCTTCGCGATCTATCTTCTCGCGCTCGCCGTCGTCGCGCGCCTCTCCGCGCGCGACTCGCGAATCGATGCGGGCGAGCGCCAAATAGTGATGACCGTCATCACCGTCGCGGGCAACGTCCTGGCGATCATCGCGCTCAGCCTCGAAGCCGCCGGCCACTTCGAGAAGCTGATGCGGCTCGGAGCAGCCGCCGGCGAGCGGCGCGACTTGCGGTTGGCGCGGCAACTCTCGCTCTCAATCATCTGGGCGCTCTATGGCGGTGCGCTGCTCGTCGTCGGCCTCGTTCGTCGTCAGCAACTGCTGCGCGTCATGGCGCTTATCCTGCTCAGTTTGACGATCCTGAAAGTCTTTTTCTGGGACTTGTCGTCGCTCGATAAAATTTATCGCATCATCTCTTTCATCGTCCTCGGCGCGATCCTGCTCGTCGTCTCATTCCTCTATCAACAACGACAGCAACGCGCGGCGCGGGCGGAGGGTCCATGATAAAAAAAGGGCGGGAGCGTCACTGCTCACTGAACACCTAGCGGCTGTGATGGTCAGAGCTATTAATATTGATGAAGCGATCACTCATCTCGGCTTCGTCGTCGTCGAGCAAGTGATCGATGAAGAGAGAGTCGCGCGACTGATCGCGGCTTTGAATGAGGCGGGGAACGGCGGCGAGGGCGTGCGAGGTGGTGGCCGAAGCGTTTATGCGCTTCGGCATCTGCTTGAAATTGTTCCGGCGGTGCGTGAACTCTCCCGTTCGCGGGCGGTGCGGGCGCTCGTCGAACGAGTGCTCGGCGTGGATTGCTTCGCCGTCCGCAGCCTGCTCTTTGACAAGACGCCCGCAGCTAACTGGAAAGTCGCGTGGCACCAAGATTTGTCCATCGCCGTGCGCGAGCGCGTCGAAGTTGAGGGCTTCGGCGCGTGGTCGGAGAAGGCGGGCGTCACGCACGTCCAGCCGCCCGCCAAAATTTTGGAGAAGATTTTGACGTTGCGTCTGCACTTAGACCCATGCGGGGAGGCCAACGCGCCATTGCGCGTGATCCCCGGCTCACACCTCGGCGGACGATTAGACGCGGCGGAGATTCGCGCGTGGCGGGAACGGCAAGCGGTGGCGACGTGTCTGGTGCCGAGCGGGGGGGCGCTGCTGATGCGGCCATTGTTGCTGCACGCTTCTTCAGCAGCGCGTTCGCCGCAGCACCGGCGGGTCGTGCATCTGGAATTTGCGGCGGATGATTTGCCGGGCGGGTTACAGTGGTTCAGCCAACGGGGCGGCGAGGATACGCGCGAGGGAAGTTTGAGTATAGAACGCGATGGCTCTTAGAGAGGGGCTTCTGAGATTAGGCAGGCGAAAAACCATCTCCACGAAGACACACGAAACAAATTCTCACTAATTTCGTGGGTGGGCTTCTTTGCGTCGTGCGTGTGTGTGGACGAGTCGCTTTCTTGACTTCAAACTTTGCGTGTTCTGACTTAACGGGCGGCTTTGTTCAGCTTGTCGGCGTCTTTCTTGACGCTGTAGCTGAGTTCGATGATCCGGTCGAGGTCGCGTTGCGCCCGGGCGGAGAGTTTGGTGTCGATGGCTCCGGGAGTGCGGAAGATGGGGTTGGAGATGAAACTCATGATCAGTTCGTCGAGCCGGATGAGCCGCTCCTTCAC
Source organism: Pyrinomonadaceae bacterium (assembly GCA_013813825.1). Classification (GTDB taxonomy): domain Bacteria; phylum Acidobacteriota; class Blastocatellia; order Pyrinomonadales; family Pyrinomonadaceae; genus JACCRA01. Next base: position 6,024 of record JACCRA010000118.1, read on the forward strand.
AGATTCGTTGGCCCGCGCGACGAGAGTCTGCTGATTGGCTTTGGCGTCCGCCTCCTCCATTTTGGGGAGCGCGAGAGATTCTTTCAAACGGCTGGCGCGTTTCTTGATCTCCGAGGTGGTGTTGGAGATCAATTTGTAATCGGGTTCGGGGGCTGACATGGTCGCCGTCATCATCTCGTTGTTGATGATCTGAAGGCGACGAAAGTCCTCTTGCCTTTGCAGCAGCAGCGACTTGTTGAGCGTGGCGGCCTTTTGCTGGCCGATGAGTTGTTCCGCGCGCCGCAATTCCCGCTCACCGATCCATCATTTCCCTCTCCCTCATCTGCAACGGAGACGGGCGAGCCTGCGCTTGGGCCGAGAGCGTGAGCAGCGGGATGAAAACTGCCGCCGCCAGCAGCGATAAGAGGGATTTAACGAAAGTCAGGGAAAGAAGTTGCTGCATCTCGGTGCGCCTCCGCTGAAGATGTGTGGTGCATCATAGTCCAATGACCGCGGCTGGACAATAGTAATTTGACAGTTAAGCGCTGCGTCTTCACTCTGGCCGGACGATGACTTTCAGGGCGCGTCGAAGAGTTGCTGGTATTGCTCCGTGCTGGCTGGTTCGACGCGGGCGAGTTGGAGATTCTCTTCGACGTGCGCGGGGCGGCTCATGCCGACGAGGGCGGTGGCGATGCCGGGCGTCGAACGGACGAACTGGATCGCGGTCAGAGCATCGGTCGCGAGCGAGCCGAGCGGTTCGCGAATGTGCGCGGGCAGTTCTTCGGCGACGCGCCCTTGTAGGAGCGAGGCGCTCGCCACAACCGTGACGCCGAGAGCGCGGGCGGCCTCGAGCAGCGAAATCTGCGCGCCCTGAAATGGCTGGTTCGCCGAAATTAGAGCCTCCGGCATCGCGAGGTTGAAAGGCAGTTGGACGAAACGAAAGTGGTGTGCGTCGCCGCCGACTTCGCGCGCCAACTCGATCATTCGTTCGAGCGCATGATACTCGCGCGCGGCGGGCGCGACGCGGAAGCCGTTCCACGTCGCCGCGCCGTACATTTTGATTTTGCCTTCCGTCACGCTCCGCTCAAGCTGTGTGAACGCTTCGCGCAGTCGCCGCTCGAACTCCGCGCGCGACACGACGCCGAGCTGCGTCTCAGGGTTGTGAATGTAATAGACATCAATTGCGTCGATCCCCATGTTGCGGCGCGACTGCTCGATCTGGTGTGCCAGATACTTCGGCGTCATGCAATGGCTGCCCGCCGCGATGTCAGCGAACTCGGCGATGCCCGGTTGAACAAATGTCTCTTCGAGATAGCGGCGCACGCCCGCTTGACCTGCGGGCGGCGCGCCGTCAAACGGCAGATAACCGCCCTTCGTGCAGACCACGATCTCATCGCGCTCGTAAACTCCGCCGGCGAGCAACTCCCGCAACGCCGCGCCGATAGCTCGCTCGCTGCGCTGGAAGCGGTAGTTGGCCGCCGTGTCGATGACGTTCGCGCCCAGTTCGACGGCGCGCACGACTGACTGCGCGTAGCGGCGATCTGTCTCCTCGTCCCACTCGCCAAGATAGGTGCCGAGTCCGACGGACGAGAGCCACAGATTTTGTTCCAGCCGAAAATGATTGTCCGCCGTCGCCTGCCCCGCGCGCAGCCGCTCGCTGTAGCGCGCCGTTCCGTCGTGCGTCGCATAGCCGTTGATGGACATATTATTGAAGTCTCCGTTATCGGTAACCGTGCGCCGACTATATCGCCGCCTACGTTTCGCCGCAAGCAGGTGCCACGAACCGCGCTCTCAAAACCGCGCTCTCAAATTTGAAATCTTAAATCTCAAAGCAATAAATCTCTCAGAAAAATATTAACGCTCAATTCCTTCCGTCTTATTGTGCCTGTCAGCGTTCAACCGTTAGCCGTCAGCTTTCAGCGAAAAAAAATAACTCGCGGGCGGCGCGCCCAAGACACGCGGCGCGAAGATGAACAAGCCGCATCGCATGTAACTGGCCGCACCGCTGATGGCTGATCGCTGAACGCTGACCATTTGCCTTTTGCCATCTCACAGGCTGTGGTAGGGTTGACGCTAATGTCTATAGAAGGGCGGCGAGTAACGAATTCCGTGAACAACTGACGCGAACGCGCGAAGGCGGGCTGAAATGTTGTGCGCGAAAAAGTTTGTTTTCTCCGCACTCTTCGATGCTCGTGTTGAGCACCACCAACATGGAAACTGAAAAAATACCCCCGCCAGCGGAAGCTACTGTCAGTGAGTCGTTCGCGCGAGAGTTGCGCGTAGCTGTCGGATTGGCGCGGGCGGCGGGCGCGGCGGCGCTTGCCTATTACGGCGGGCCGTTAGAGATCGTCCACAAGAGCGAGAACGACGATCCGGTAACGCAAGCCGACGTGGCAGCCAACGACGTGATCGTGCGTGGATTGCAACGAGAGTTTCCCGAAGACGGTTTGCTGTCGGAAGAGACGCTTGACACGGTGCGGCGGTTGGAGCGGCGGCGCGTGTGGATGATCGATCCGCTTGATGGGACCAATGGTTTTATTCGGGGTGACGGCGATTTCGCCGTCCAGATCGGTTTGACGGTGGACGGCTTGAGCGTGCTCGGCGTCGTCTATCTGCCGGTAAGTGACGTGCTCTATTACGGCGCGCCGGACGCGGGCGCGTGGGTGGCGCGTCCCGGCGCCGAAGCGGAGCAAGTGCGCGTCTCGGAAAAAGTTGATTTAGCCAGCGCGCGTCTCGCCGCCAGCCGCACACACCGCAGCCCACGGATGGACGCCGTGATGAGCGCCTGCGGGATCAGAGAGGAAGTGCGGCGCGGCTCGGTTGGGATCAAGATCGGTTTAATCGTCGAGCGGCAGTGTGATCTCTACATTCACCTCGCCGCGCGCACACAGCAGTGGGACACCTGCGCCCCCGAAGCCGTGTTGCGCGCGGCCGGCGGCCTGCTCACAGACCTCTGGGGCCAGCCTTATCGCTATAATACCGAGGACGTGCAGAATCACAACGGCCTCGTCGCCGCGGGAAGCGCCCTGCACCCGACGGTCATTGAGCGTCTGGCGCCGGTGCTCGAAGAGTTGGGGCGCACGCGCGTTTCGTCTCAAGTTTGAACAGTCTAAGGAGTCGCGTCATTGATGCTTTGGAACGGTTAGTCCGCGCGGCTGCTTTCTCCCGGCCAGCAGGCGGCGGACGTCGTCGCTGTAAGTTTCTCTCGCGTCCAACTCTCATACGCCATGAGTATCCGCGGAAAATTGCTGCTCATCTTTCTCGCCTTCGGCATCGTGCCGTTGCTGGCGCTCGGCGGCTTTCACCTCTGGCGCGGAGCGTGGGCGGCGGACGCACTCGCCCGCGCCGATGTCGAGCAGCAGGCCGGGCGATTGGAGCGCGCCTTTATCGAAACTCTCGGCGAGCGCGCGGCGGACATTAAGGGGCTGGCGCAAGCGCCCGCCACACGCGACTTCCTCCGGCGGGCTTCGGCTAATTCTGCAACAGATACGATTCAAGCGCCGGAGGTTTCGGAAGAACTCCGCGCCGCCTTCCGCACCCTGCTCGCGGGCGCGGAAAAATCTTACGCCGCCGTGTCTCTCGTCGCCGCCGGCAATCGCCCGTTGCTGCGCGTTGAGCCGGCCGCCGAAGGAGAGTCGGCGGCGGTGGCGCGATGGCAGACGGACAATTTCCTGCCGGGACAAGCGCAGGTCGATTCGGGCCTGTGGGATTTGACGAAGCCGGAGGTCTTACGCTCGCTCATTCCGCGCGAGGCGTTCGGCGCGGGCGTCAGGTATTGCGTACCCCTGTTTCCGGCGGACGTGGCAGGCGGCCAACCTATCGGCGCGTTGGTCGTGGAACTGAAACTCAGTCCGCTGCTGAAAAAGGCGGAGGCCAGTTCTCTGTCGCGCGGCGGATTCGGGCAGGACGACAGCGCGGCCCGTCCGTCCCGGCAGTTGATCGCGGTGGACGGGGAAGGGCACATCGTCTATCACACGAACGAGGCGTTGATGTACCAGCCGGTTGCCACGGCGATGCCGCATTTCGCGGAAATAGCGCGCGAGATGGCGGCGGGCGTCGGCGGCGGTGGCACGCGCGAGTTCAACGCTCCGCCTGATGGAGCGCGCTGGCTGGCGGCCTACCAGCCAGTGCCCGGCCTCAAACTTTCGCTCGGCGTGGCGAGCAATCACACGGCGGCTACTGCCGACGCGCGTAATGCCGGACAATTCGGCTTAATGTTGGCAGTGCTGGCGTCGCTGCTGGGCGGGACGCTGATTTTCGTCGTCGTTGGCCGCACGTCGCGCCGCATCGACCGCGTGGCCGCCGCCGCCGCCGACATCGCGCGCGGCAATCTCGATCAGCGCATCCTCGTCCAGTCGAGCGACGAGACACAGGCGCTGGCCGAAAGTTTTAACTTAATGAGCGACCGCCTCCGCGAGCAGATCGCGCGCGAGGCCGAGACTCGGCAGTTTGAATCTTTCTTGCGCCTCTCGGCGATGCTGACGCACGATCTTAAAAACTCAATCACCGGCCTCTCAATGCTCGTCAACAATATGGAGCGGCAGTTTCACCGCGAGGAGTTTCGCGCTGATGCGATTGACAGCTTGCGCGAAGCGACGGACAAACTGCGCGCGCTGGTCGCTCGCCTGAGCGAGCCGGTCAAATCCTTGAGCGGCGAGTACCGCCGCGCCTTGCGCCCGACCGACTTGGTCTCCCTTATCCGGCGTGGGCTGGCTACGAGCGCCGGGCCGACCTCTTTTCACGAGATCGTGACGCACCTGCCATTGTCTCTCGTCGTCACGGTGGACCCTGATCGGATCGAGCGCGTGGTCGAAAATCTCGTCATCAATGCGCTCGAAGCGATGGGCGCGGGCGTCGGCGGTCGCCTCACCGTCGAGGCCGGGACGGAGCCGGACGGCAGCGCCTTCTTCAGTGTCTCCGACACGGGCAGCGGGATGAGCGAGGAGTTCATCCGCACAAGATTGTTCCGCGCCTTCGCGACGACGAAAAACAAAGGGATCGGCCTCGGCCTCTACACCTGCCGCGAGATCGTCGAAGCGCACGGTGGACGCCTCGCCGTCATGTCCAAGCCCGGCGCGGGTACGACCTTCCGCGTCGTCTTGCCGGCATCAATAAAGGTATCAGCGGGAACACCGGCAAGTGATAAGCCTTGTTAGATTGCTTGCGCTTTGGAATCTTAAGGAATGGGTTTTACGACAACATTTTTACTCATCAGCATCTTGGCGGCTGTCCCTGTTTTGTTCGCAGGTCAGTTGTCCTGGGGTTCTAATCATGGTCTCTTCCCCGGCGAAGCTTGCGAGAAGGGTAAACTAGCCGTTATTGAAGTATCGTTCGCTGCTGGCGAGTTGTGGAAGCTCAAGCCGTAGGTGCGTGGTGCCACTAAAGGCGAATCTAACAACGCTTGGTTGAATCACACCGACTCTTCTCCAGCACTGTTCCCGCTGTTGCCGTTTGCCTTTGGCGCACCCGCTTTGCCTTTTGTCCGAACATCGGGTAACTTGCCGCCGGCCGATCATTTCAAATTCTCCCGAACAATTTAATGACCGAAGAGGCGCGGGACAGGGCGACGGTATTGATCGTTGACGACGACCAGATGCTGCGGCGGCAGCTTTACTGGGCGCTCGAAGGCGAGCACCACGTCTTAGAGGCCGAGACGCGCGCCGCGGCCGTCGTCCAATTGGGGCGCGGCGACGTGGACGTCGTGCTCTGTGATCTACATCTGCCGCCTGATCTCGACGGCATCACGGAGGGCCTTGCCGTCGTTGAGGCGGCGCGCGCCCTGCGTCCGAGCGTCCCCGTCATCGTCATCACCGGCACGCACTCAAAGCAGGCCGCGCTCGACGCCATCCGCGCCGGCGCTTACGGCTTCTTCGAGAAGCCTTTTAATGAAGAAGAGGTTGCGCACATCGCGCGTCAGGCCGCGCGCGTCCGCCGCTTGGAGCAGGAGAATCTGCGCCTGCGCGCGACGCTCGACGCGCAGCATGGCTTCAGTCGCCTGACCGGATCAGCACCGGCGCTCGAACGCATGTTGAAGCAGGCGCGCGCCGTCGCCGAGACAACTGCCACTATCCTCATCGCCGGCGAGAACGGCACCGGTAAGGAACTGCTCGCACGCGCCGTTCACGAAGAGAGCGCGCGCGCCGCCGGTCCCTTCATTGCGGTCAGTTGCGCGGCGCTGCCCGAAGCTCTAATCGAGTCGGAATTGTTCGGCCACGAGAAAGGTGCGCTCACCGGCGCGGCGCAACTCAAGCGCGGGCGGTTTGAGTTGGCCGATGGCGGCACGCTGTTTCTCGACGAGATCGGTGAGTTGAGCGCGAACGTGCAAGTCAAACTTTTGCGAGTTTTGCAAGAGCGTGCCTTTGAGCGCCTCGGCGGAACGAAGACACTCAACGTGGACATCCGCCTCGTGGCGGCCAGCAATCGCGATCTCGAACAAGAAGTTGCCGCCGGCCGCTTCCGCAGCGATCTGTTCTACCGCCTCAACGTCGTGCCGCTCACCCTGCCGCCCCTGCGCGAGCGGCGCGACGACGTTCCCGTGCTTGCCGCGCACTTTGCCGCCAAGACGGCCGAAAAGCACTCCCGCACGCGCGCCGAACTCGATCCCGCGCTCGTCGAAGCCTTGCAGGATTACGACTGGCCGGGCAACGTCCGCGAACTGGAGAATGTGATTGAACGACTTGTGGTGCTGACGACCGGCGCGCGCCTCGGCCTCGAATACCTGCCCGAAAAAATGCTTCGCTCCTTGCCCGTCGCCGACGCTGGCGACACGTCCCCCGACGAAGCTACGTTCGAGGGCGCGGTCCTTGCCCTCAAGCGCCGGCTTCTCGTCAGCGCCCTGCACCATGAGCACAATAATAAGGCCGCCGCCGCCAAACGCCTCGGCATCAGCCGCTCATACTTCCACCGCCTGATCGGCGATCTCAACGTCGAAAAATAAAGATAAGACGTGGCCGTAAGCCCGACTGTGAAGGAGAACGTGGCTGAGCTAACCATGCCCTCCTTCATGTCAAAGTTGCGGCCATGTCTTTCGATCCGCTTCCCAACTCAACAGCACTTCCGCACTGAGATACTCTTCCGCCCGCTTGTCTTTCATGGTTCACACCCCGTCACGATTTACTGTCCACTGTTGTTGACACTCCTGGGAGAGAAAAATTTTAGCAGTGGCGTGATCGCCGCAATTTTTATCAATTGACTCGTTCAGGACACGTGGCACGGGCATTGCGAAGAGAACAGGCAGCAGCAGTCAACTGAGAGAAGTTTTGATAACGGAGCGACCAACGAGCCGGGCGGGTGAAGAGGCATCTGCAAGAGACATCTTTTTATCGTCAGCGCGGCGGAGGAAAGCGTCCATGAAACCGAAAGTTTTGATCATTGATGATGACGCCGCCATTAGGCAGCAGCTGTTCTGGACGCTGTGCGATGACTACGAGGTGATGACCGCAGGTGATTTGCAGACCGCGTTGCGCCGGGCGACGATTTACGAGCCGGCCATTTCGATCCTCGATCTGCACATGCCTCCCGTGCTGGACACGCCGGAAGTTGGCCTTCGCATTCTCGAATACATTAAGGCGCATCACCCCGGCTCAAAGGTCTATATCGTCAGTTCGGAAGCGAGTGTTGAAATGCAGAAAGTCTGCTTGCAAAACGGTGCCGACGGGTTTTTGAGCAAGCCCCTCGACGTTGAGCAGTTGGTAGCCGCCGTGCGGCGCTCGACGGCCGCCCGTCAGTTTGAAGCCATGTAATTTCGGGCCTTCTGAATGCGGCATGAGGAAAGAGAAGTGATATGTCGGAAAGCAATATCCACGAGATTGAAAAAGCGGAGTTTACGATGAACGAAACCACTGAAGAAAACCTGACACCGGCAGAGATTCGCCGCACGATGCTCCAATTGGCACGGCACCAGATCGATGAGCAAGGCGCGCGGCGCGCGATCAATGGTCTCAGGAAAATCATGCGTGCCTCCGCCGGCTCCGGCGCGCTGGCCGCGAATCACAGGTCAAACCCGTAAACATTTATCCATGCAAGTAACCAGTCCGCGCCCGCCGGCGGGATGACGACGGCAGTGGGCGTTTCACCTCAGCCAAGTTCTTTGAGAGTCCTCACTAAGTTCGGCCGCTCGCCCCCCTTCGCGAATGGCCGTCGCGCCCGCGCCTATCGGTATCCCTTCTACCGCGCGCGGACCGAAGCCCCCGCTTCCAAAATAGACTCCTTCCCAGAGTCGCGGGGGCTTCACTTTTTTTACAGCGGTGAGAGGTCAGAGGCAAGAGATCAGTAAGAATCCGGTTTTTACTGACCGCTGGCCTCTGACCTCTCACCGCTTCTATCGTATAATGCCCTCATATGAAATTCATGCATGTCGCTGATATTCATTTGGGCTGCCGCCGGTATAATCTCGACGAGCGAATGAAAGACTTCGCGAAGGCGTGGATCGACGCGATCTGGAAACACGCCCTCCCGAATCAGATCGACTTCATGCTCATTGCGGGCGACTTTTTCAACGCCCGCAAGGTCGAACCGGAGGCGATGAATCACGCCGTCGCTGGCTTAGAGTTGTTGCGCGACGCCGGCATTCCCGTCGTCGCCATTGAGGGCAATCACGATCAGCGAGACGCCGTTTCGGATTACAGTTGGATGCGCTCGCTCTCGCGCTGGGGCTACCTCAAATTGTTGGAGCCGGCGCGCGACGAAGCCGGACACCTCGCGCTCGTGCCGTGGGACGAAGAGACGGGGACTGGCTCGTACATCGACATCGCGGGCGCGCGCATCTTCGGTACTCACTGGTACGGCACCAGCGCCAACGCCGCCATCCCGCTCTTGGCCGACGCGCTGCGGCAAGCCCGCGCCGCGGATCGCTGCAACATTCTGCTGCTCCATACCGATGTCGAAGGGCAACTCAACCGACCGAACATTCCGGCGCTCTCGCTTGCCACGATGAACGAGTTGAAATCGCTCGTCGATTATCTGGCGCTCGGCCACACGCACAAGCGTTTTGAAATTGACGGATGGGCGTTCAATCCCGGCTCGCTCGAAGCCTGTTCGATTGACGAATACCGGGAAGAGCGCGGATTATACCTCGTCGAAGTTGACGACGAGCGAAACATCCACGCGCGACATCTACGCGACTACGTCCAGCGGCCGTTTCAGCGTCTCTCGTTCGACGTTTCGGGCATCGAAAATCCTGACGCCGTCCACGAGGGCGTGATGGAGACAGTTCGCCGCGAAGCCCGCCCGCATCACCACGGTGACGACGAGTCATCCGCGCCGATCATTGAGATCAATTTGCGCGGCCACCTCGGCTTTAAGAATTCGCTGCTCGACATCTCGAAGATGAGGGCCGAAGCGCGCACGGCGACCGGCGCGCTCCACGTCATGATCACCAACCGGAGCGTACCCGTCGAATACGCGATTGCCGCCGGCCTCGACGCCGACGCTTCGCGGCAGGTGCGCGAGCGCCGCATCATCGAAGATTTGATCGCCCGCGACAACCGCTTTCGCAAACACGCGCCCGAAATGGCGCAACTTGTCCTCGAAGCCAAGCGCCTCGCTCTCGGCGACGAAACTCCCGAAGAGATTCTCAAGACCATCGAAGACGCGCTCGCGCGCCACGGCCTCGATGTTCCTGAGCAGATAACGAGTAGCGACGGGCCAGAACTAATCGTGTCTGCCGCCGCCGACACGAAACTCGTCGCTTCAACCGCCGCCATGCGGGCGCTCGAACGAAACGCAACAACATAGAGGTCAATTCTGTTTTCACTGACTTCTGACCTCTGACTCTTCAGACCTCTCTCCATGAGCGAAGCCTTCGACAAAGTGCGCGGCGTGCGCGAACTGCCGTTGTTCCCGTTGCCGCTGGTCCTATTCCCCGGCGTGCCGCTGCCACTGCACATCTTTGAGCAGCGTTACCGGCGAATGCTCGTCGACGTGCGCGCGTCCAACAGCCTCTTCGGCCTGTCATACTTCGACGCCGACGAAGCAATCGACGCCCGCCCGCCCGCCGGGCAAGTTGGCTGCGCGGCGGAAGTGGTCGAAGTCCAGCCGCAACCGGACGGCCGTTCGAACATTTTGACAATCGGGCTTGTCCGCTACCGCCTCGTCGAATACGTGGACGCCGGCGAACCGTATCTCGTCGGCCGCGTCGAGTTTTTTGAAGACGATCCGGACACCACGGGCGAAGTAATCGCGAGCGCGGGTGAGGTGGCCGATCTGTTCACTCGCATTGCCCGTTCCGTGCGCGTCGTCAATGATGACCGGGCGGGACTGCCCGACTTAAACGCCATCGAACCTGAGCGTCTCTCTTTCTTCGTCGCGGCGGCGATGGAGATGGAGGCCGGTGACAAGCAGAAGTTGCTGGAACTGCGCTCGACGGTCGAGCGCCTGCGTCGCCTCCAAGCGCTGCTCGCGCAAGTGGTTATCAGCTACGAGGAGCGCGCCCGCGTCCACCAAGTTGCGAAGAGCAACGGCCACAGCGGCCAGCCGTTGAAACTTGAACCGGAAGAGTAAAAACGCGGCGGTTCAATTACCTCTTCGACACCCTTCAACTCCGACGCGCATGACTTCCGATAGCCTTGATCTCAAGCACCGCCACGGCGACGACAACGACGGCACACGCACGACGCGCGTGCGCCTGCTTTTCTTCGGGGCCGCGCGCGAAGCGGCCGGATGCGACGAAGCGCCGCTCGCTGTTGGCGCGCCTGCCACCGCCGCCAGCGTCTTCACCGCCACGCTCAACGCCTTTCCCGCGCTCCGGCGCTTCGGCCGCTCGCTGCTCATCGCCGTCAACGAAGAGTACGCGACGCCGGAGATGCCCGTCGGCGATGGCGACGAGATCGCGCTCTTCCCGCCCGTCAGCGGCGGCAGTAGCGCAGGCGGCGAAGCCCTCACGACTTCGCCGGAGCAAGCGTCGGACTTTTTTGAACTGACCGCCGATGCGCTCGACGTTGGCGAGATCGCCCGCCGCGTCGTCCCGCCGCGTTGCGGCGCGACCGTCACGCTTGATGGCTACGTCCGCGAGTTCACGCGCGGGCGCGAACGCACGCTCTACCTCGTCTATGAAGCCTACGCCCCGATGGCGCTCAGCGAACTGCGCCGCCTCGGCCGCCATGCTCACGAACTCTTCGACATCCAACACATCGGCATCGTCCACCGCCTCGGCCGCTTGGAGATCGGCGAAACTTCCGTCATCATCTCTGTCAGCGCCCCGCACCGCCGCGCCACCTTCGCGGCCTGCGAGTGGGCGATCAAGGAACTCAAACGCACCGTCCCCGTCTGGAAGAAAGAATATTTCGAGGGCGGCGAAGTCTGGAGCGAAGGCGAAGGCGCGCCGGAAAATTCTGGACCGGAACAAGTCTGATTCAAATACGAACTCACTTCAGACATGAACTTACTGACGAGCCAGCGCATCTTTCACCACCTCTTACTTGTCGGACTGCTGGCGTGTGGCGGCGCTTGCACGGGCGGCGGCAGTAGCCCCCCGGCGGATGACCAGCGCCCGGAGATCACGGCGGAAAAAATTCGCGAAGACATCAACGGCGAGCAGGTCCAAGTGCCGCCAGCGGAGGGCATTGCCGATTCCCGAAGTTGGAGATTCTTGCGCGATGAGCCGAAAGAGATTGAGATCGTCGAAAAACAACTCGACGGAGACAGCGCGACCATCGTCATCGACATGCGGACCGGCAGCGCCCCGCGAGCGGAGAAACCGAAAAAGCTATCCGGCCGGCTACGCCTGCATTACCGATTGGAAAAAGGACTGGTGCTGCGGCAGTGGGAAATTGT
>JACCRA010000120.1 GCA_013813825.1 Pyrinomonadaceae bacterium
GAAGTGGCTTCGATTACGGTGGCCTCTTGGAGAATCTCCAGCGCGTAGGGTTCGCCGGCGGGCACGCAGTAACTATCGCCTTGTCGCACCTCAAAAGAATGATTATTAATCGTCACGCGCAACGCGCCTGCGATTACGTAGGCGACATACTCGTAAGGATTAGTGTGTTCTGGCTTGGCGGTCCCCGCCGTCTCGCGCTCCCACAAACGCAGGGCCATGCTCCGGCCATTGACCAGTAGTTTTTCTCCCTCATCGCCGCGCGCCGCGTGCTCCCCACGTACCAACACAGTTTCGGGATGACGTTCCATCTTCGCTTGCTCTGCCATTGACGTTTTTTCCTTTCACTCTGTCATAACCATAAAACTTCGGATCAACTTACAGGCGGAGCGCGACGAACGGGATGCAAACCTGTTGTGAAATTTTTACAACCGCCAGCGCAAAGCAAAAAAAGCGACGCGGGTTAGCCGCAAGAGGGCGGCGGCATGAGCAGGCGACGCGGAGCAAGCAGGGCAGACAAATTTAGCGGCCGTGCCAGATGGCTGCGGAGTAATCGGAAGCTAATCAGCGCCGCTGGAGAAAGAGGACGCGTCTGAAAGAGTTGCAAAGGAAACAATCCCGCCGTGTTTAGCTACAACTCGTCCTAGCTGCACGGATGGCACTTGACGGCTTTAAGCTTGTTTGCCTTCCTGATTCTCGGCGCGGTGCTCGGCCGGGCGGTGGCTCTGGCGGGCGCGCCGTTCTCTTGCCCGGCCGAAGCCGGCGATCACGTCGAGACCTTTTTCGAAGGCGGAGGAGGAGAGATCGCTAATCGCCTTGAACGTCTGGTAAGCGGCGATGGCTTCCAGTTCGACCAGTGTCGTCAGTTTTTTCTGCAACGGCAGGTTACGGAACTCTTCGCGCAATTCGAACTTTGTTTCTTCCACGGTTTCCTCCCTGTCCTCAACCGGGACAGGCTCAAGCTTGAGATTCCCCGGCCGTTCAATTTTCGCCTGACATGCGAGCCGCTCGCCGAGCGCGAGCCGCTCCGCGCTTAAACGCTCGCGCTCGGCGTTCGTTAATTCTGAAAGCAGCGGGGTGCCCTCCTTAATGATGACGGCGCACCCGTCACATTCGCCGCGCCCCTCGCATTCAGCCGGCAGGCGCAGCCCCAAACGCTTCGCCGCGTCCCACAGGTACGTCCCTTCCGCCACGATGCCGTGGCGACCATCCGGCCCAAACTCCACGTTGACACTCATGCCTATCCCTCAATTTTTGTCACGACGCATTATCACGGGGAAACAGTTGGGAAAGTACAGCAAGACAGCATGGAAGGCAAAAGGCAAGCCGCTTCGCGGAAGGCAAAAGGCAAAAAGCAAAAGGCAAAAGTCGAAGACAGGGATAAAGAGAAAAGACTGCTATCAACGCACTGATCAGATGCTCGCCTCAAACCTTCCGGTCACACATTTTCGCAGGTCGGCATCTCATTTTTGCCTTTTGCCTTTTGCCTTCTTAGCTCGTGCCGGGCGCGCTGGCGAAGCGGACGCGCGGTTCGGCGGCCGTCTCTTCGCGCTTGCGCTGTCCAAGCTGTCGCTGGCACTCGGCGCAGATACCGAACATGCGGAGAGTGTGGTGCGTCGGGGCGAAGCCGTGCCGGGCGGCGATGGAGTCTTGGAGCGCCTCTAACTCCCCGGAGAAAAACTCGACGGTCTTACCGCACTCGGCGCAGATCAGATGATCGTGATGCGGGTGTTTGTAGTTGTGCTCGTAACGTGCGCGCCCGTCGCCGAAGCGGACTTCGCGCGCGAGGCCGGCGTCGGTCAACAGCTTGAGCGTGCGATAGACGGTCGTCTGCCCGATGGCCGGGTCTTCCCGCTGCACCAGCCGGTAGAGGTCTTCGCTCGACATGTGTTCTTCCGTCCGCAGGAAGACATCGAGGATCAGATCGCGCTGCGCCGTGCGTTTGAGTCCGGCGCGCTGAATGTGGCGATGAAAGATTTCCTGCTCTTCAGTCATAATCTCACGCAAGCTAAAACGGGGCGTGTTCGGTGAACGGAACCGCAGGTAGTTTAACATTGCCGCTTGCCGCATGTGAAGAAGTTGGCCGGACACGCCGCCCCGTGCTATCTTCTCGCGCATGGTGCCGGGGTGGCGAAATGGCAGACGCGACGGACTTATATGTTTTGAGCAGCCAGAGCGAAATCTCCGGTCTGAATGGAGTCAAATTCGGTGAAACCTTACCAGTTTAGGCTGCTGGCAACACCGAGCTAAGTTTGGAGGAAATGTTTTTGCGAAGTTACAGATGGCCTCCAAAAAAGTGTAGAGACTAGTAGGCTCCCACCTGACTGTTACGAGTTTTAGTAATAAAAGGTGAAGGTATAGTCCAGACCACGAACTGCATTCTTGTGCAGGCGGCGAAAGCCGAAGTGGTAAGAAAATCCGTTGGCCGTTAGGCCGTGCGGGTTCGAGTCCCGCCCTCGGCACCACCTTACCCGCCTACCGTTGTCTGACTATACTGTTCATTCCTGCCTGTTTATTGGCACTGAGTCAATGAAGAGAGGCAGAGAAGAGAGGCAGAAGCCCCCACGTGAGCAAGGGCGTCGTGGTTTCTCTCTCTCTAGCAATCATGACTTCCGCTTCATCTTTCCGGATGTCGCCACTACCGAAAATTTATTTCGTTGCGTCACATCATGAAGC
>JACCRA010000131.1 GCA_013813825.1 Pyrinomonadaceae bacterium
GTCACGCTGGCGATGCGGATTCCTTTCGCCGGCCTCGGCGCGACTCCGCGCGCCGGCGATAGCTGGCGCGCGAACCTCTACCGCTGTATCGGCGCGCTCGGCGACTCGCGCGGCTACCTCGCGTGGCGACCGACGCTCACCCCGCAACCCAACTTCCACGTCCCGCACAGATTCGGCCGACTCGAATTCATCAGATAAAAGGAAGCGCAATGTTAGAAGTTAAAAATAAAGCTGGCGCTAAGGCCACCGATCAGCGACAAGGCGGAGACCTCTTCGTCGTTGATAACAGTGATGCGGAATGGAAGGTTAAGAACTACCTGCGCGAATGGACGGACATCGCCCATACGTTCGACATCGCCACCGGCTACTTCGAGATCGGCGCGTTGCTGGCACTCGACGGGCAATGGCAGAAGCTCGATAAGCTGCGCGTGCTGATGGGCGACGAGGTGACGAAGCGCACCAAGAAAGCTCTCATCGCCGGCATTCAATCCGTCGTCACACAAACGCTGGACGCCAGCATCGAGCGCGAAAAAGAGACGAATGATTTTTTGCGCGGCGTCCCGGCGATTGTCGAGGCGCTCGGCCGCCAACAGATCGAGTGCCGGGTGTACACCAAAGAAAAATTTCATGCTAAGGCTTACATCACACATCCGAAGTTGCGGATTGCCGGTTCAAACGCGCTGGTTGGTTCCAGCAACTTCACTTTTCCGGGTCTCACGCAAAATGTTGAGATGAATATCCGCCTCGAACTGCAACATCAGGTAGCGCTCCTGCAAGAGTGGTACGAGCATCATTGGGAACAAGCTGAAGACATCACGCCAGAGATTTTCAAAGTTATTGAGCGACACACGCGCGAGTACACGCCTTTCGAGGTCTATGCGAAAGCCTTACAACAGTATTTTCGAGGGCACGAGATGAGCGTCGGCGAGTGGGAACTGGCCGGCGCGGGGAAAGGCGGGTCGCGCATCTACCCGCGACTCGATCAATATCAGAAAGAGGGCTATCAGTCGTTGATGAAGATCGCCCGCGACTCCGGCGGCGCGTTCCTCTGCGACGGCGTCGGTTTGGGGAAGACCTTCATTGGGATGATGGTCATCGAGCGGCTGGTCGAACACGAGCGCCAGCGCGTCGTGCTGTTCGTCCCCAAAGCGGCGCGCAAGCCCGTCTGGGAGAAGACGCTACGTCGGTATCTGCCGCACCTGAGCGGCGACTTCTCCAACCTCGTGATCTTTAATCACACAGACCTGAATCGCGGCGGAGAGTTCAAGGAGCGTCTGGATCGAATTAGAGAAATGGCTGACGCCGTCGTGATTGACGAAGCGCATCACTTCCGCAATCCCGGCATCAAGGGCGAAGGCGCGCGTCGCCCTTCGCGCTACCGCCGGCTTTACGACATCGCGGCTGGCAAAACTCTCTTTCTGCTGACAGCGACGCCGATTAACAATCGCCTTACCGATCTGCAACGCATGATCGAATTGTTCACACAAAGGCAGCCAGACTATTTCAAGGCGGCGCCGCTCGGCATTCACTCGCTTGCCAGCCATTTCCGAAAGATGGAAAAGGAACTAGACCATGCGGTGCGTGAGCAGACCGGCGAGGGCGATGGAGTCGAGACGAATCAGGTTGAAGCCGGGCTGGTGTTAGCGAACGACGCGCTCTTTCGCGCGCTCGTCGTGCAGCGCAGCCGCGCCTACGTGAAAGCCAGCCAGTTGCAGCAGGGCGGGCCATTAACGATGTTTCCCACGCGAGCAGACCCGCAAGTGGCGGAGTATTCCGTGAAGAAAACCTACGGGCGCTTGCTGACGATGATCGAGCGCGCGTTCTCGAAGGAAAAGCCGCTTTTCTCGCTGGCGATTTACAATCCGCTCGCTTACCTTCAGCGTCCCGACGATGCCATTGATCCGCTCGTGCAAGGGCGGCAAGGCCAAGTCGTCGCGCTCATCCGCACGCAGTTCCTCAAGCGGTTCGAGAGTTCGGCGCACGCTTTCGGCTTGTCCTGCGAGATGCTGCTGAAGAAGCTGCTGGCGTTCGTCGCCAAGCACAGTCAGTCTCCGCGCGGGCAAGCGCGCTTCGAGCGTTGGAAAGCGATTCACTCGGAACGCATGGGTTACATCCGTCCGGGGCAGCCCGGACTCTTCATCGAGCAACTCGACTTGGGCGACACGCCCGACGTGGAAAGTTTCGACGATCTGATCACGGAAGAGATGCTTGAAGACGTGGCGGAATTATCGCCCGATGAATATAAAGTCGAAGACATCCTCGACGAGACGTATCTCGACTTGGATCAAATCGTCGAATTTCTCGACGAACTGAAACAGTTCAAGCCGGCGAACGACGACAAACTACGCGCCCTCGTCCGCTTGCTCAAAAACGATCCGGTGCTGAAGAAGCACAAGGTTTTGATCTTCACCGAATACATGGCGACCGCGCGTTACCTCAAAGAGCAGTTGGCGGAACAGGGCGTCACCGGCGTTGACGAAGTGGACAGCGGCACGAAAGAAGATCGCGGCACGGTGATTCAGAAATTCGCGCCCTACTACAACGAATCATCGAGCGGCGAACTTGCCACGCAGGGACTTTCGGAAACGCGCGTGCTGGTCTCGACCGACGTGCTTTCCGAAGGCTTGAATCTGCAAGACGCGACGCGGCTGATCAACTACGACCTGCACTGGAATCCCGTGCGCTTGATGCAGCGCATCGGGCGCGTTGACCGGCGCATGAATGAAGAAATCGAGGGGCGCATCGTCGCCGATCACCCGGAGCAGAAAGCGATTCGCGGCACGGTCGCCTTCTGGAACTTCCTGCCGCCGGACGAACTCGACGAACTCTTAAAACTTTACCGGCGCGTCAGTCATAAGACCTTACGCATCTCGCGCACCTTCGGCATCGAGGGCAAAAAGCTGCTCCGGCCGGAAGACGACTACGAGGCGCTCCGGGATTTCACGCACGCCTACGAAGGCACGACTAGCCCTGCTGAAGGGATGCATCTTGAGTTTCAGAAACTAATGCAGGATCACCCGGACTTAGCGGCGCGGCTCGACGCGCTTCCCGGTCGCGTCTTTAGCGGCAAGCAGCATCCGTCCGACGGCGCACGCGCGGTTTTCTTCTGTTACGCGCTGCCCGCGCCGGCGGCGACAATAGAAGCGCATGACGGCGCGAGCGCGGACGCGGGCGCATGGAGCGAAGAAACTGGCTTCACCCGCTGGTATCTCTACGATCTGGAGACGGAACGGATCACCGAGGAGCCGGCCGAGATTCTCGACCTGATTCGCAGCGTGCCTGACACCCCGCGG
>JACCRA010000148.1 GCA_013813825.1 Pyrinomonadaceae bacterium
CAAGAGCGAACTACTGCCGGTCTATTTCGCGGCGGCCGATCAAATCGGCTCCGACTACGAACACCGCCGCGTGCTGTCGGCGGCGCTGAAGAAGAGCAAACTCGGACCGGAAGCATTACTCAAGATGCTGAAATCGTCGTCGGTCATTAAGTCCGATTACGAGAAGGCGACATTTTTGATCGAAGCAGCGCAACTCTTCGTCGGCGAGACGGGGTTGCGCTCCGCGTTTCTCGAAGTCGTCGAAACGATCACTTCCGAATACGAACGCGGACGGGTGCTATCGAGTTTGGCGAAGAAAAACATCCTGAACTGAACGGCGCGGCACCCGGCGCGAAAATTGATCTGGTAGTAGCCCTCTAAGATGACCAGACGACGTTAAAGGATGTGGAGGTGGGATGATGAATACACTTTGGCAGGACGTGCGTTACGGCACCCGGATGCTACTTAAAAGTCCGGCGTTGACTATCGTGGCCGTCGTCTCGCTGGCTCTCGGCATCGGCGCGAACACCGCTATCTTCAGCGTGGTCAACGCCCTGCTTTTGAAGTCGCTGCCCTACAACGACCCTGAGCGCATCGTGCTCGCGTGGGGCGACACGCCGGTGCAGGACAATCACCGCAATCAAGTGTCGGCTACCGATGTCGCCGATTGGCGCACGCAGAACAGCGTGTTTGAAGAGGTCGCAACTTACTCGGATTGGCGACCGATCTTTTCGACGGGCGGCGAGCCAGAACGAATTCAGGCGATGCAGGTCGGCGACGGCTACTTCAAAGTGATGAAGACCGAGCCATTGCTGGGCCGCGTCTTTCTGGCGGAAGAGCAGGAAGACGGTAAAGACTTTGTGATCGTTCTCGGCTACGGTCTGTGGCAAAAACGATTTGGCGGCTCGCCAGATGTCATCGGTCAGAAAGTGCTGCTGAGTAGCCGGCCTTACACCGTAGTCGGCGTGATGCCGGCGAATTTCCACTCGCTCCCTTCAAACCTCATTGAGCCGCAAGCCGAGTATTACAGGCCGGTGGCCGAAGGTTATGACGACAAGAAGCGAAGCGAACGTCATCTCCGGGCCATTGCCCGTTTGAAGCCCGGCATCACGCTGCAACAAGCTCAGACGGAGATGGCGACAATCGCCCAGCGGTTGGAGCAAGAGCATCCCGTGGATAACACCGGGTGGGGCATTCGTCTCGTTACTCTGACTGAAGACACGATTGGTGATTTGCGTCTGACCTTGCTGACGCTGTTCGGAGCCGTCGCTTTTGTGCTGCTCATCGCCTGCGCGAATGTCGGCAATTTGTTGCTTGCGCGTTCGACGGCACGGCAAAAAGAATTGACGATCCGCGCGGCGCTCGGAGCGGGGCGCTGGCGGCTGGTGCGGCAACTGCTGACCGAGAGTTTGTTGCTGGCGCTGGCCGGCGGCGGCCTCGGTCTCCTGCTCGCCCTCTGGGGTATCAGCCTTGTCGAATCGCTCGGCTCTCAAGTGACACCGCTGCTGAACGGGATCAGCATCGACGGTCGCGTGCTCGGATTTACGGTCTTGATTTCCGTCGTGACCGGAATCCTTTTCGGGCTGGCCCCGGCGCTGCAAGTGTCCCGGCCCGACCTCAACGAGGCGCTGAAAGAAGGTGGCCGCAGTTCAGGCGCGGGAGCGACCCGCAGTCGGCTGCGTGGGGCGCTCGTCGTCTCGGAGATCGCGCTGTCGCTCGTCCTGCTCATCTGCGCGGGGTTGCTGATCAAAAGCGTGATGCGACTGCGCGACGTTAGTCCCGGCTTCAATCCAGAAAACCTATTGACGATGAGCGTCTCGCTGCCGGGCGCGAAATACCCGAAGAAAACAGACTGGACTGCTTTTTACGACCGACTTGTCGAGCGCCTCGAAGCTTTGCCGGGCGTCGAGGCCGCGGGCGTGACGAGCGTGTTGCCGTTGAGTAGTAATTTCGACGGCCGGGGCCTCGCGATTGAAGATCATCCGAAACCGCGCGGGGAAGAGATCACCGTTGACCTCTACATCAACACCCCCGGCTACCTGCGCGCGATGTCGATCCCGATTTTGAAAGGTCGTCCGCTGAACGAACAGGACACGGAGACTTCCCCCGCCGTCGCGCTCATTAACGAGACGATGGCGAAAGCGTTATGGTCCAATTCGGACCCGCTCGGCAAGCGCATCAAGTTCCCCGGCTCGGAGGAGGATCAGCAGCCGTGGCGCATCGTCGTCGGAGTCGTGAGCGACGTGCGGCAATACGGGTTAGACAAGAAGACACCGATGCAGATTTATCTCCCGCAGTCGCAGTTTCCAACGTCGTTCATGACCCTTGTCGTGCGAACGACGATTGAGCCGACGAGTCTGATCGCCCCGGTGCGGAATGAGATTCTCGCGCTCGATAAAGAGCAGGCGGCTTATAACATCTCAACGATGGAGCAACTGCTCGCCAATTCACTGGCGTTGCGGCGGCTCTTTATGCTGCTGCTGATCGTTTTCGCGGTCTTAGCTCTCGGCCTCGCATCGATGGGAATCTACGGCGTGATCTCTTATACGGTCGCGCGCCGCACGCATGAGATCGGCATCCGCATGGCGCTCGGCGCGCAGCGGGGCGATATCCTCCGGCTGGTCATCAGGCAAGGATTGACGTTGGTGCTCATCGGCGTGGGTCTTGGTCTCACGCTGGCGCTCGCCATGACGCGCGTTATCGCCAGCCTGCTCTTCAATGTCAGTACGACTGACTCGCCGACGTTCGCCGGCATCTCGCTGCTGCTCATTACCGTCGCGCTCGCCGCTTGCTATCTACCAGCGCGGCGCGCGACGAAGGTCGATCCGCTGGTGGCGCTCAGGTACGAATGAAGGGATGAGGGATGAGGGATGAGGGATGAATGAGAAAAGGATTTGTCTTTCACTCATCATTCATCATTCCGCATTCATCATTTCCTGTGAGGTGATTCAAAATGAGAACCTTGTTGCAAGATGTGCGTTACGGCGTTCGGATGCTGCTTAAGAGT
>JACCRA010000152.1 GCA_013813825.1 Pyrinomonadaceae bacterium
GAAGGTTTCTCTCCGATCTCGGCGGACGACGCTGTCCAACTTCGCATCTTCAAAGTCGATGGAGATTATATCCGGCGCATGAAGGCGCGCGGCTTCAACAATCTGACTTTGGAACAACTCGTCCAGCTTCGCATCCACAACATAGCCAAGTGATTACAATCAGTCGAATGCGCCGCCCGAAGGACGCGTGGCGCATTCAACCCTTGCAGCCTTCAAGCGCGCGAAATCTTGCGCGCGGGCTGCAACCTTTCCCGTTGACGAAGCACTAACTACCCGACCGCTCATCCGCTATACCTATCCGCCGCCGAAGCTTGGATACGTACCCGAATTGCGTCTCGGAGACACGCATGAAAAAACTACCGACGCTCT
This sequence comes from Pyrinomonadaceae bacterium, assembly GCA_013813825.1. Classification (GTDB taxonomy): domain Bacteria; phylum Acidobacteriota; class Blastocatellia; order Pyrinomonadales; family Pyrinomonadaceae; genus JACCRA01. The sequence goes on from JACCRA010000152.1 coordinate 370, forward strand.
GCCTGCTCATCTGTCTGTGCTGGCCCTGCGCGACAGACGCTGTTGCACAAACGCCCGTCACTCAGGAAGCGCCCCCCGCCGCCTCCGCTCCCACACAAGTCGTCCCCGCCGGCAAGACAGCGGCGCAGCCCGAAGCCGCCTCGACGCCTTCGCCCGCCTCGCCCGCCACGGAACCGCAAGCCGCGCTCAATGAAACGAACAACGAATCCGCCGCGCCGCCATTCGCCAGCAAAGAAACGCTCGTGCGGATCACGCGCTTCGAGACCGCTCCGACTATCGACGGGCAACTCGGCGAACGCGAGTGGCAAACGGCGGCGCGCTTCGGCAATTTTCTTCAGACGCAGCCCGGCGACAACGTCGCGCCCTCGAATCCGACCGAGGTAATGATGGGCTACGACGCGAAGCATTTTTATGTTGCTTTCCGCGCTTGGGAAGAACCCGGCAAAGTGCGCGCGACCGTCGCCCGCCGCGATAATATTTTCGACGACGACACGGTGCGCGTCGTGCTCGACACCTTCAACGACGAGCGGCAAGCATACATCCTCGTCTTCAACCCGCACGGCATTCAGGCGGACGGCGTGTTGACGGAAGGGCGCGGCGAAGATTACAGCGTTGATCTCGTGATGGACTCGAAAGGCGTGCTGACCACAGACGGCTACACGGTGGAGGTCGCCATTCCGTTCAAAAGCCTGCGGTACGAAGCCGGGAAAGACCGGCCGTGGGGCGTGCATCTCTTCCGCCGCGTCAAGCACAACAACAACGAACTGATTTCATGGATGCCGATTGCGCGCGAACGGTCGGGACTCTTGAACCAAGCCGGCCACATCACCGGCATGGAAAACATCTCGACCACGCGCCAACTCGAACTCATTCCCTCGCTCACGCTCTCTCAGAGCGGGACGCGCGTCCGCAGCATCCCCGTCGCCGACATCACGCGCGACCCCACCTTGCAAGACCCCGGACGCTTCGTCAACGGCGGCATCGACTTGGACCCCGGCTTGACCGCCAAGTTTGGTCTGACACCGACCACGACGCTCGACTTCGCTTTGAATCCAGACTTCGCACAAGTCGAAGCCGATTCCACAGTCGTGACGGCGAACCAACGCTTCCCCATCTTCTTTCCCGAAAAACGCCCGTTCTTTCTCGAACGCATTGACATCTTTCAAACCCGTTTGAACGTCGTCAACACGCGCGCCATAGTTGACCCGGACATCGCTGTAAAACTCACCGGCCGGCGCGGCGCGAACACGTTCGGACTGCTCGCCGCTTCCGACAACTTCCCCGGCTTTGGCGCATTTACCGAAGACCAGCGCACCGACCCGACCCTGCGCCGTGGCGTCGAACGCTTTCTCGATAAGAACTCATACATCGGCATCCTCCGCTTGCGTCGTGATGTTGGCAGGCAGCACAACCTCGGACTCATCGCCACCACCTACAACTTTATCGAACGCCACAATCACACGGCTGGCTTCGATGGTCGCTTCCGCCTCGACCAGCGCACCGTCGTCGAATTTCAAGCGTTAGGCACGACTTCGCGCCGCAACTTCTTCGACCCCAATCTTGGCCGCAGTCTCTACCGGACAGGCAACGGCTTCGGCTACTCGTATCTCGCCGAAAGAACCGGGCGCAATCTTTATCTGTCACTCAACGGAGTCGGCAGAACCCGCGACTATCGCGCCGACGTGGGCTTTACGCCGCGCACAAATACCAATCAACATCGCTCGTTCGTTCGCTACGAGACCGAAAGGCAGCCGAAAAATAGCATCATTTTCAAGCGCCTCTTTAACGAGAGCGTGATGAGTTTCGATTGGCAGGGACGACTTCAGAATTGGGAGTCGAACACGCAGGGGATGCTCGCCCTCCAACGCCAGACCTTCATCGGCGGCGGGTTTGAAGGCGGCTACGAGCGCGTCTTCGAGGAAGAGTTCGGTGCGAAGCGGAACGCCACCCGACGGGGCGCTTTTTTCGGCGAAGACTCCGAACGTTCCGCCGGCAGCCGTGAACTCTATGGCTTCATCGAAACGTCGCCGAACAAACAGTTCTTTGGCCTGTTCGTCATTGGCTCCACA
>JACCRA010000175.1 GCA_013813825.1 Pyrinomonadaceae bacterium
ACGGGCTGGAGGCAATCGAGATTGCTCAACGCGAGCGACCCCAACTTATCCTTATTGATGGCAACCTACCGTTGCTCGACGGACTCTCCGCCGCGCGCCGTATGCGCGAACATCCAGAACTGGGCGATGTGCCGATTGTCGCCACCTCAGGACATGTGACGCCAAAATACCACGCCGCCGCGCTTGCCGCGGGCTGTGATGACTGTCTCTTTAAGCCATTTGGTTTTGAACAGTTGAAAAACCTCGTAGGCAGTCTCTTCCACATGTTTCCAGAGGCGGCTTGAAGTTTTACCGACACGGAGAACAACCTCGGTAAAGATGCTACAACACGCATCACAAACTGACTTAACGGATTTTAAGCGATTGCTTGAGCAGGGCGCGGATGAGATTGCTCGGCGCTGGTTGGAGTCCGTGCGCGCAGATCGCGCAATACCGTCAACCGAGGTCGTAGAGGAATCGCTGCTTCTGTATTCCGTGCCGTTAGTGCTCGACGAAATCTTGCGAGTCATCGAATTAGACGACAGCAAGATCGAGCACGAGAAGATTTGCAGCGCAGCACTTCATGGGCGCGAGCGTGCGCGCCAGCACTTCGATATTAAGGAACTTGTGCGCGAATGCCAACTCCTGCGTCAACATATCTTTCTTTACCTGAATGAGCATGTTGAAAAATTCGCGGCGCGCGATATGGGTGGCATCGTAACCATCTACTACCGCGTCGGTCTTGCCATTGACAAAGCGACCAGCGAAACAATCAACGCTTTCGTTGAAGAGCGCACGGAACATTTGCAGCACCTTTCGCGCACCGACAGTCTGACGAATCTTTACAATCACCGCAGTTTTTACGAGCGCCTCGATGAAGAACTCAAGCGCGCCAAGCGCTACGAAAGCCCGCTCTCGATTGTGCTTATTGATCTCGACAACTTCAAAACGGTCAACGATACGAAAGGACATCAATTCGGCGATTATCTATTGGTGAAATGCGCTGAATGGTTGCGCCACGAGTTACGCGAGACGGAGGTTATTTGCCGCTACGGTGGCGATGAGTTCGGCGCTATCCTGCCCGAAACAACCCGCGAAGCCGCACACGCAATGATGTGTCGCTTGACAGTCACATTTAAGGAACTTGGTAGGCAGGAAAGCACACCGCCTTCATTCGGCATGAGCTATGGCTTGTCGTCGCACCCGGAAGATAATGGTACGGTGATGCGTCTCGTGCAGGTCGCGGACGAGCGACTGCTGTTGAATAAATACGGGGGGTAGCCAAGTGATAACATCTAGCAGCAAGGAGTCTGCGTGAATGTTTAAGCATAACGTCGGCGCATAACCTGAAGTCAGATAACACCAGCACGTGAACCAGAAGCGAATTGACCTTCAGCGCAGACAAAGGGGAATCATGCGACGTATGCGGACAAGTCTTTTGGTGACCGACCAAGAAAAGCACACATCTCTCATAAGCGCGGCGCTCATCAAGCGCATTGCCAGCGGAGACGAGTCCGCTTTCGCCACGCTCTACGATACGACGTGCGGATTGATCTATGGACTGTTGTTGCGGATTCTCGGCAACTCTGAGACGGCTAAACAAGTTTTGGTGGCTGTCTATCAAGAGGTGTGGGAGCAAGCCGCTACATACGAGCACGAGCACGGGAAGCCGATGACATGGTTAATCACGATGGCGCACAGCAACGCTATCGCTCGGCTCAGAGCAGACAACCAAGAGCAAGAGTGTCAGACGTGCCGCTTGATAGTAGCCGAACGCGCCATAACGATTAATTCCAAAACAGACGGGATGATTTCAGATGAGCAGAGGCTAGTTCGTTCAGCGTTTGCCACGCTTTCACCAGCACAGCAGCAGATGATTGAGTTGGCGTACTTCTCCGGTCTGAGTCAGAGCAAGATCGCCGCGCGGCTCGGTCTATCGCTTCATTTGGTGCAGACGAAGATGCAGGACGGAGTGACGAGGCTGTGCGACGCGTTAAATTATAGTCGAAGTGTAGCCGGTAGATAGCGAAAGGGTACCTATGCCAAGAATCAAACTGCGCGAGTGTGGTATCTATGCGCTGCCGGACAAAAGGGAATTCATCGTCCGCCGGAGCGGAAGAGATATGTATAGCCTCTATCCTCCACAAACTTGGAAGGGATCAGAGTTTGCCGAGTATCGGCTGAACGCCGAAGGGCACATTCTCAGCAAAGGTCTGCCCACGCGCTGGCGCTTCACAGACCTCACCGACACAGGGCGCACAACTGAAAGTTTACAAGATCGCCGGTAGCAACTGAAGTCCGTAAAGTAGATTGCTACATATCCGTAAAGATGATAGGGTTTCGCCTACGTTTTCACTAACGACCCCATAAACTCATATACGGTAAAAGAAGGCATGAGAATTCTACTTTATAACCCTGATAATGGCGTGACGCGCAACTTCATGCCGCACCTCTGGATGTTTCTGCTTCAGTCGCTTACGCCGCCCGGACACGAAGTGCTCTTGATTGACGGTAACGCGCACGCGATGAACGAAGAGGAACTCGTGTCTTTCGTGCGCGAAGAGAAAATCGGTTTGGTCGGCATCGGCGCGATGACGCGGATGGTCGCAAAGGCTTACCGCATGGCAGACGCGATCCGCGCTTCGGGCGTGCCCGTTGTGATGGGCGGGCCGCACGTGACCGAATGCCCGGATGAAGCGCTCGGCCGCGACGGCGGCGCGCGCCACGCCGACGCTATCGCTTTGGGTGAAGCCGACGAAACGTGGCCGCAGATCGTTGAAGACGCGGCGCGGGGCGAACTCAAAGAAGTTTACAAACCTGTTGACGAGAAGAACGTCGAGCGCAAGCCGAGTTTACAGGATTATCCGCTCATCCCTTGGGAGACGCTCGATCTCGATCAGTTTAATCTCGTTCCTAAACTAGCGCGCCCGCTTCTCGAACGAATGGGGAGCGGCTGGGGCACGTTCCGCGTGATCCCGATTGAGTCGGGGCGCGGCTGTCCCTACGGCTGCGAGTTCTGCACCGTCACCGGATTCTTCGGCGATTCGATTCGCTTTCGCACGAATGAATCTGTCGTTGACGAACTGCTGCGATTAAAGAAACGCGCGCGCAAAGATGGCGGGCAAGTAG
>JACCRA010000178.1 GCA_013813825.1 Pyrinomonadaceae bacterium
CGGCACGATCCCAAATAACTCATGGGTTTCCAGCACAAGCTTGACCGGCCAGATTACGTTCAATCTTGGCGGACTGTTCTCTGTGGACAGCTTTTCGTTTTGGAACCAAAACGGCGGCGGCCCCGGTACTGCCGGCTCGACGGGGATACAGGGTGTTCAAGTGCTACTCTCAACGAACGGCACTGACTTCACACCGCTGCCGGGAGGCCCGTCAGTTTTTGCGCGGGTTACAGGCGCCGCAAATCTTCCGCCGCAAATCTTTAGTTTTACCGCGGTGAATGCAACGCATTTCCGATTCAATGTGTTGTCCAACTACGGCGACATCTTTAATACCGGTTTCGCCGAAGTGGGTTTCAACGGCAATCCTGCTGGCGGCGCGCCGATCCCCGAACCGACCACAATGCTGCTCCTCGGCACAGGTTTAGCAGCCATAGCCGTCAAGGTTCGTAGGAAACGACCGGCTGGTCAGCAAGAATAGCCGCTCATCATCCCACATGCACAAACACCCGCGCGCCGAATATGGTTCGCGGGTGTTTTCATTAGAGACCTAACTTGCTTTTTTTTGCCACTGACTGTTTCCGTTAACACTCCTGCCGGCCCGGCTCACCGCCAGAGGGACGCGGAAGGATGAACAACGGGCGCGCCGCCTTAACTTTATCCTTCCGCCTCTATCCTTCATCCTCGTCTTTCAATCCTTGATGTTCATGATGCGCTCCAAGACCTTCGGATCGGCGGTGATCAGGCCGGGCTTGACGAGGCGCGGCGTCAAGGTCAGCCAGTTTGGATCGGCAGCGAAGACGCGCCGAAAGATGGGAAGCGATTCCTCGACGCGCTTCATGTTGACGAGTGCGACGGCGTGCCAGTAGGCCATCTCCAGATTGTCGGGGACCAGTTTCCCAGCCGCCGCGTATTCCCGCAACGCCGCTTCGTTGTCCTTCTTTTCGACCGCGAGATCGCCCGCGTTCATGTGGTTGTAGGCGCGCTGCAAAGTGACGAGACGCCGCAACTCTTTCAGCGGCTCCGCGTGATCATCGACGCGCAGATCAAAGACGCGATCCGCCCATGCGCGGCCTGTCGGCTGGCCTGTCACGACGACGAGCGCGGCTGACTGTTTGCCCCGGATGTCGCCGCCCACGCTCTGCGCCGCTTCGAGCGCGGCCAGCATCCGCGCAGCCAAGTCTCCTTTCGTCTCTTGAAACGCGCGAGCCATCGCCGGCCACACTTTGTCGTTCTCCATTAGGTTGGCCTGCACGGAAAAGTTTCCGCCAATTGTTTGGCCGGCAGCTTCGATACACTTCGCGCCGGTGTGCGCCAGCACGCGGCCTTGCGCGTCGATCATCGCGACCTGCCGCACGTCGCGCGCCTCATCGCCGGCGACGAGAGATTTCAAAGCGTCAGGCGCGCTCTTGCCCACGCGCATTAGATCGAGTCCGAGTTTGCCGTAGCTGGGATCGACAAACGACTGCGTGGCGACCGCACCGACGCCGGCCTCAGCCCACGGCACAATCGAGCCGACCGAGAACCAATGCGACTGCACCGCGACACCCAGTTCGCCCGTCAACGGATCGCGCGCCACAATGGAATAAGTAGCAACGGGCCGGAGCGGGCGCGGCGGGCGAGACGCTACGCTTTGCGCCCGCGTTCCGGCCGGAGACCAGAGCACGGCGAGGGAAACGAAGATCGCCGACATGATTGCGATGACGGATATTCTCATTATCTTTACCCCTCTATCGAAAAATTAGGGCTGACGTAGAAAGCCAGCTTTGATAAAACTTTGAACAAGGTCATCACTTCTGTGATACGACCACTCTCCGAACCAACAGATGAGGCCGACTTCAAAACGCCCAGCGCCCTTGCACAAACTGACTGACGAAGAACGCCAGCAGCAGCAGCGACCATGTTGTGAGCATCGTGTTCGCCAAAACGTGCCGGCGCGCGAGGTCCGCAAACAGGATATAAATCGGGAACAGAATCAGCATGTAGCGCGGAACGCTGAGGACGAACGGAGTCGAGACGAACACCAGCCAATTGCAGGTCATCCACACGCCGTAAGAGAGACGCAGTCTGCGCCAAGTGATGAGTGTGCAGACCAGTCCTAAGACGGCGAACGATAGTTCCAGCACGCCGCCCATCTGTGCGTTGACGGGCGTACCCGTCATCATCGTGTTGAACGTGTTCCGCAAACCCACCCACGGAAACACGAGCCACCTGAACCAATGAGCATTCTGCACGGTCAAGAAGGCGAACGCGCTGTTGGTGACGTATTGGTTAAGCAACAGATAGCCGCCGAAGCCAAGCGGCGCAATCCCGATCCATAACCATTGTCGTTGCCATCGCCGCGTCGTGCGGTACTGTTGGTACGCCTCCGCCAAGAGCGCCGGGATCAAAAACAAGCCATTGATCCGCGTCAGCCCGGCGAGG
>JACCRA010000181.1 GCA_013813825.1 Pyrinomonadaceae bacterium
TTCGCGGCGGCTTCGGCATTTTCTACGACCGTATCGGCGAGAGTTTGAGTTTGCAAGCCAATCGCTTCAACGGTATCAATCAACAGCAATTCCTGATCACCGATGCGTCGATCTTAGACCTCGCGCAGTTCACGCTTGGCGGCGTGACGAACGTGCCGACCGTGGACGCGCTCACGAGCTTCTCGCAGCCGCAGACGACGCGGCTGCTCGCCGACGATCTGCAAGCGCCGTACACGATCCAATCCAGTTTGAGCGTCGAGCGGCAGTTGCCTTACAACTTCACGTTCTCGGCGACCTACATCAACGCGCGTGCGCTTCATCTGCTGCGCTCGCGCAACATCAACGCGCCGCTGCCCGGCAGCATCGTGCGCGACGCCAACAATCGCATCATCAGCGCAGCTTTCCCTCTCGGTGCGCCGGGCAACTTTTATCAGTATGAATCGAGCGGCCGGCTCAATCAGAACCAATTGATCTTCGGCGTCCAAAATCGTCTTAACCGCAACTTCACGATCTTCGGCAGGTATTCTTTCAACAACGCGCGGAGCGACACGGACGGGGCCAATTCGTTTCCGGTGAACCAGTACGACGTGAGCACGGAATACGGGCGCGCCGGTGGGAACTCGTTCATCGGCGTCCGCCATCGTTTCACACTCGCCGGTACAATCAACGCGCCGTGGGGCGTGCGCCTGAACCCATTCGTCATCGCCTCTTCGGGCCAGCCCTTCAACATCACGACGGGGCGCGACACGAATGGCGACACGCTCTTTAATGATCGTCCCGCGTTCGCCACCGATCCGTCGAAGCCGGGCGTCGTCACCACGCCGTTCGGCGCATTCGATCCGAACCCCACAACGGGGCAGGCGCTCATCCCGCGTAACTTCGGCACGGGGCCGTCCTTCTTCACCACGAATCTTGCATTGAGCAAGACGTTCGGCTTGGGTGGCGGTGGGGCGCGTGGCGCTGCTGTGGCGCAAGACGGGAGTGCCGGAGGAGGCGGTCGTCGCGGCGGTGGTGGTCGTGGCGGTGGTTTCGGCGGTGGTGGTGGCGGTCGCGGCGGCTTCGGCGGCGAAGGCTCGGAAGGTCGTTATAACCTGACATTCACCGTGCGCTTTGAGAATCTCTTGAACAACACCAACGAGGCTCCTCCGGTCGGCAACCTCAGTTCGCCGTTCTTCGGCCAATCAATCTCAACTGCCGGCGGTTTCGGCTTCGGGCCGGGCGGCGGCGGCGGCGGTGGTGGCAACACGTCGGCCGGCAACCGCCGCGTCATCGGGCAGATACGCTTCAGCTTTTAGAAGTGTAAGGGCGATGGACTTGTCCATCGCCCTTACACTTGTGCCAATGTTACGCGCTTTACTCAGAGCTTGCGGCGCGGGTCGTCCGGTTCGACGTGGACGAAGACTTTAGCGACGAGCGGGTTGGCTTCGCGGATCGCGTTTTGTACTTGGTGCGCGATGTTGTGCCCGTCGCGGACGGTGAGGCGGCCGTCAACCACTACGTCCAGATCGACGTAATAATCGAAACCCATCTTCCGCACAAAACATTTATGCGTGCCGCGCACGCCTTCGACGTTCATTGCCACTCCACGGATAGCGTGTTCGGCGTCGAACGCGGGCGAAGCGTCGGTCAGTTCCGCGAGCGCGGGGCGGACGAGGCGGTAGGCGTTGAAAACGATGATGCCAGACGCCAGCAACGCCGCCCAATCGTCCGCGCTCTCATAGCCTTTGCCGCCGACGAGCGCGATGGAGATGCCGATGAAGGCGGCGGCTGAAGTGATAGCGTCGCTGCGGTGATGCCATGCGTCGCTTTTGACCGCCGTGCTGCCGACCGCGTCGCCGACTTTGAAGACGAAGCGGAAGAGCAACTCTTTCGTGACGATGACCAGCACGAGGACGACCAGCGTAAACGGCGCGGGTGTGTAGTGCGGCGTTACGATCTGCTTGACGCTCTCGTAGGCGATGAAGGCGGCGGCGGCAAACAGCGCCAGCGCGACGACCATCGCCGCCAGCGGCTCGGCCTTGCCGTGTCCATACGGGTGATCCTCGTCGGGCGGCTTGACGGCGATCTTCAACCCGTACCAGACGATGATCGAGCTGACCACGTCCGAAGCCGATTCGACCGCGTCGGCGACCAGCGCGTAAGAATTGCCCAAAATTCCCGCGACGCCTTTGACGACGGC
>JACCRA010000244.1 GCA_013813825.1 Pyrinomonadaceae bacterium
ACACTGGACCGTTGGTGGCACTTGGGCATTGAGATTACTATTGCCCGTTTGAGTTACTCAAAAGACGTGATTCGCCTCACGTCATTTTCAGCACATAGAATCGTTTCAGAGCGTGCTACTGTGTGCGTGCGTGAATAAGGCGACGCACTCGATCCGAGAAAAGCACATCGATCTTCTGCGGGTCGATCAACGCCGTCACTTCGCCCTCGCCGTAGGTCGAATGCATCAAGGTCTGCCCGAAGCGGTAGGTGCGCGTTTGGTCGTAGGGAGCGCCGGGTTGGGCCGCCGGGAGTCGTGCCGTGCGCGTACTCCGTTTGAAGGTGCTGCGGGTGTTGCATTTCGGGCAAGTCACGCGCGAGATATTTCCGAGTTTAGTAACGGATGCGACGACGTGTCCTCGCTCCTCGTTGCACACCGCGCATAATTTCTCCGCCCGCTCGCCAACTGTGTAACGCTGCTTCTCCATACAGAAACCTCCTCTTTGACTATCATTTATACCTATAGGTGATACGCCCTCTCGACAGATCGTAAGGCGACATCTCGACGCTGACGCGGTCGCCCATCAAAATGCGAATCCGATTCTTTCGCATTTTGCCGGAAATCTGCGCCAGCACGACGTGCTCGCTGTTGTCGAGCCGGACTTTGAAAAATGCGTTCGGCTGCTTATCGATGATCAAACCCTCTGCCGGGATCAAGTCTTCTTTAGACAATAAATGTGCTCCTTTGCTTGACCCACGCATGTCAAGCAGGTCCCTAAACGAAAGTAACAGCCTCCGACGTGAGTAGCTTCGCCGGAGGCTGTGGGTAAAAAAAGAGTCGCCGGAGATAGCGAACCGCAAGTTAGTAGCGTGAGTTGCCGCCGCGTCCGCCGCCGCCGCCGAAGCCGCCACGACCACCACCACCACCGCCGCGATCTTCGCGGGGCTTGGCTTCATTGACGTTCAAAGCACGCCCGCCCATATCCTGACCGTTGAACTTCTGGATAGCCGCATTGCCCTCTTCTTTGGTTGACATCTCGACAAAGCCGAAGCCGCGCGAGCGACCCGTCTCGCGATCTTCCACGACCGCAGCCGATTCGACCGTCCCCGCTTGCGCGAATAGTTGTTGCAAATCATCGCTGGAAGTCTGGAACGCAAGATTACCGACGTAAAGTTTCATTGACATAACTGTGTACCTTTCCTCTGTAGGAGTCTAAAAGAAGCTGCGAATTTGAAGTGGCTTCGGCGAAACGGTAGCAGCGAAGGTTCGTGTTCGGATGCTCAAAAGAGCGGCTTCTGAAGTTGAAAACAGCCTGCTCTCGAACGATCCAAAACGCCGCCGCCTGTCAGAAGCGCGGGGGGGCGCATCACCGAAGATGCGCGAGAGAAGGAATAGCTGAAGTCTTTGATGCTCTGGATGGCGGTTTAGTTGGACTCCGTAGGACATGATACCAGGGACCGCCGCCGAAGGATAGCCACCACCTGATTATTAAAGACAATGGCGAAGCGATTGAGGACGACTCTCCGAGCACTGACCGGCCTCGTCCAGCCAAAGCCTTGACAACGACCAAAAACACATCAAGTGACTGCCTCTCGGTGGATTTCTCGGATCAGTGTTGCCTCTTGCGGCTGCGTATCTCGCGCGCCGACAGCGCGAGTATCTGGTCGTCGAAGTAGCCGGGCTAATTCCGAAGACTGTGGAAATTTTTCCGAAGACTGTGGAAATTTTTCGGCGCGAATTTGATATTTTCGACGCGGACAGGTTAATTGACAACGCCGTGAGCGCGTGTTAATAAATTTCGCGTTACCTCCTGATCTGCATCTTGGTCATTTACACAAGACGACAAGTAATTGTGATTGGAGTCTCCGGGGCGTCAGCGCCCGTTTACACGCCGGGACTGTACCGTGGGATGCGATGAACGACGAGCCGAACAACACCGACCCGACTGACTCAGGCCCGGGCATACCCGGACTCTCCAACGTCGCTGACGCTGCTACTGAGCCGCCGCGCCCCGACGCCCAGACTCCCAGTCCCATCACAGATAGCTCAATTACGGAAAGTGCGACCTCCACGCCCGCGACTCCTGTGACTAAGTCGCCCGTCGCTACTGCTGCTGAGACTTCCGATGAAAAGAAGTCCCGCTTGATTGCCGAAGCGAAAGCGCGTGCCGGTACCACGAAAGAATCATCCCCCGCCGCCGCTGCTTCCGCGACGCCCTCCACCACCATGGCAGCAGCGAGGTCGGGAGCAACGGTCGGTGCGCCGAAGCCTCCGGTCAAGAAAAAGGAAGAGGGACCGACGCCGCAAGACGCTTCCGCACACCCGCTGGTGAAAAAGTTACGCGCGAACTTTGCGGACGGCGCAATCCTTGAGGCGGCTGAATTTTTGCGGCAGTTAGGCATTCGCGTCGCTCCGTCCCACATCGTCGCGGTCTGCGACTTCTTGAAGCGCGACGCCTTAACGCCTTTCAACTACCTCTGTGATTTAACCTGCGTCCATTACCCGGAGCGCGGCGAGTCGCCGTTTGAGATCGTCTATAATCTCTATTCAATTACGGCTAACGTCCGCGTCCGCCTCTACGTCGCGACTTCAGAAGCCGAAGGCGTCGAGAGCGTCACCGGCGTCTGGCCATCGGCCAACTGGATGGAGCGAGAGGTCTATGATCTTTTTGGCGTCCGGTTTCACCATCACCCGGACTTGCGCCGCCTGCTACTCCCGCTTGATTGGGAAGGGCACCCGCTTCGTAAAGACTACCCGCTTCATCCCGTCGAAAACGCTTGGACGGCCAAACACCTGCCGCCCTTCTCGGACGTGCAGCGCGAGCAGTTAGAACAGCGCCGCGGCTATGGCTTGGAGATTCTCTCCCAGCCTGACGAACGCCGCATTCGGGAAATTTTCATCGCCGGCAAAGAGGTGATGCCGCTTGATAGAAAATGATGAATGCGAAATGATGAATGATGAATGAAGCGAACGTTGACGCGCGTGCTGAACGCGACTTGCAGGCGAGGACTAAGGCGTTCGCCCTGCGCGTCATCAAGCTTTATGGCTCATTGCCGAAAACGACGGAAGCTCAAGTGATCGGCAAACAAGTTCTACGGAGCGGCACATCTGTTGGAGCGCATTACCGCGAAGCGATGCGTGCGAGATCAACGGCTGAATTCATCAGCAAGGTTGAAGGCGGATTACAGGAACTTGAAGAAACAGCTTACTGGTTAGAACTACTGGTGGAAAGCGAGATCGTTGTCCCCGCAAAGCTGACGAATTTGCTGCAAGAGGCGCGCGAGGTAACCGCCATGCTCGTAGCTTCGGCACGGACAGCCAAAGCGAAACGCTGAACTTTAATGATGTTCATCATTCATCATTTCGCATTCATCATTTAGCACCATGCATCAAGTAGAAGTCGCCACTACGCAAGAGACGTTGCTCGACAGCCCCGAGATGGTGCTGAACATGGGGCCGCAGCACCCTTCGACGCACGGCGTGCTGCGCGTGATCTTGAAGCTCGACGGTGAGACCGTCATCGATCTGGATTGCGACATCGGTTATCTGCATCGCGGAATGGAGAAGATCGCTGAGAATCGCCTCTACCCGATGATCGCGCCGTATTGGGATCGGCTCGACTATATTGCGGCGGTCTCGAACGGCCTCGTGTGGGTCGAGACGGTCGAGCAGATGCTGGGACTCGTCGTCCCCCCGCGAGCTCACTATCTCCGCACGATCCTGACCGAGTTGAACCGCATCTCTTCGCACCTCCTGTGGCTGGCGACGCACGGCCTCGACATCGGCTCGTTCACCGTTTTGCTGTGGGCGCTTCGCGAGCGCGAAGAGATTCTCAAGATTTTCGAGCGGCAGTTCGGCGCGCGCCTGACCTGCCACGCTTGGCGCATCGGCGGAATGCCGAACGACGCTTACGAAGGTTTTACGGAAGACGTGCAGCAGATTATCGACAACTTCCCGCACCGGCTGGACGAGTACGAGACGCTGCTTTCGGAGAATCGGATCTGGCTCGGTCGCACGGTCGGGATCGGCGTCATCTCGGCGGAAGACGCCATCGCCATCGGATTGTCGGGGCCGGCGTTGCGCGGCTCCGGCGTCGCGTGGGACATCCGCAAGTCCAGACCTTACGCGGCCTACGCCGACATGGACTTTGATATTCCGGTCGGCGAAAACGGCGACACCTATGATCGCTATCTCGTCCGGCTCGAAGAGATGCGCCAGTCGCGCCGCATTATTCAGCAAGCCCTGAGGCAGATGCCCGACGGGCCGGTGAATGCCAAAGTCCCGAAGATCATCAAGCCGCCGGCCGGCGACTATTACCATTCCATCGAAGGGCCGAAAGGCGAGATCGGTTGCTACCTTGTCTCCGACGGGACGAGCCGCCCGTCGCGCGTCCGCGTCCGGCCGCCATGCCTGATCAACTTGCAGGCGCTCCGGCAAATGTGTCTCGGCCACCTCGTCGCTGATGTCGTCGCCATCATCGGCACGTTGGATATTGTGCTGGGGGAAATAGATCGATAGTTATCAGTAATCAGCAAAGGCGAAAACTGACTACTGATTACTGACCGCTGATTACTGAATTACTATGAAAGTGATTCGCCTACCCGTGCGGGAGATGACGAGCGAGGAATTCGCGCCTTATGGTGTGGTGTTGGATCAGCGCGGCTCGGTGGAGCTTGATTTGGGCGGGGGCGTGCCGAGCATGACGGGCGCGACGAGCGAGCGGCGACCGTTCAGCTTTGAATTCATGGCGCGCCACCGGCAAACGATGCAGGTCTTTTCGCCGCTCGCCGAATCAAGGGCGATCATCTGCGTTGCGCCGCCGAGTCGGAGACGCGCGCCGGAGGTTGAAGAGATCGTCGCGTTTCACGTCA
>JACCRA010000275.1 GCA_013813825.1 Pyrinomonadaceae bacterium
CGCAGGGCGCGGGCTTCGGCGAGCGTCGTCAGGCGGGACGCGCCGGTGAGCGCCAGCGTCACTAGAGTGTCTGGCGCGCCGTGCGTCACCAGCGCCGCCTGCAATGCCGCCTGCTCGCGCGAATCAAGGGTGATGAGAAGGTTGATTTCCATGAAAGTGAGCAGTAAGCAGTAAAAGCAGAAAGGCTGATGACTGATGACTGACTACTTTTCCGAACTGAAACAGGCCGTGCCCACGTGGCAGAAGTGAATGGTTTCGTCCTCGAAGTCGGTGGTCTCCATTTGGATCGTCAGGTGATCGAGGCCGAAGCGGTCGTGCAGTTTCTGGCGCAATTCTTTCAGGAGTTCCGGCTGCGAGATGGCGTGCGCGTGGATGACGTGGGCGCTCAAGGCTTCGCGCCCCGAAGTAATCGTCCAGACGTGCAGATCGTGGACACCATCAACGCCGTCCGTTTGCAGAATCGACTGCTCGACCGCCGCGAGATTAATGTGCGCGGGCGTGCCTTCCAACAGCACATTGGTCGATTCGCGGATCAAGTGCCACGCGCTGAAGATAATCAGCAGGCCGATCAGCACGCTGACCAGCGGGTCGGCCTGCGTCCAGCCAAAAGCGGCCACGCACACACCGGCGATGATCGCGCCGACCGAGCCGAGCGCGTCGCCCATCACGTGGAGCCACGCGCCGCGCATATTCAAGTCGCCGTGATGATCGCCGTGGAGCAGCCACGCGCAAAGGAGGTTGACGCACAAGCCGCCCGCCGCCACCCAGATCATGACGCGGCTGTCGATGTCGCGCGGTTCGCCCCAGCGTTCATAGGCTTCGTAGAAAATCAGTAGCGAGATGACGACGAGGGCAACGCCGTTGACCAGCGCGGCGAGAATTTCCAGCCGGTGATAGCCGAAAGTTTTGTGCGGCGTCGCGGGGCGCGAACTGAACCAGAAGGCGGAGAGCGCCAGCGCCAGCGCGGCTACATCCGTCAGCATGTGACCGGCGTCAGCCAGCAGCGCCAGCGAATTGGTCCACCAACCGCCGAACGCCTCGGCCAACATGTAGGCGGCGGTCAGCGCCAGCACCGCCAGCAGCCGACGACGGCCTCGCTCCGCGCGCCCCGCCGGAGCGTGCGAGTGTTGATGAGAATGCGAGTGATGCCGGTGTGCGTCGCCGCTGCCGCCGTCACGCCGCGCGTGTTGTTCGACGAGCGTAGCCATACTCTGTCAGAAAAAACATGAAGCCGGGTGTAGCCCGTAAGATACAAGCCACACCCGGCAGCGTCAACGCGAGAAATGATGAATGGTGGATGCCGCAATGATGAATTAAAACATCAGTCTTTAATTCATCATTCATCACTTCGCATTCATCATTTTCTTTATATCCCGGCCGCCTGCGCGGCGTGGTTGAAGTCCTGATAGAGTTCGTTGAATTCGCGGAACGCGCGTTCGAGCAAGTCGGGGAGGTCTTCGACGTCGGCCGGGTTGAGGATGAAATTGGCGTGATTGATAAAGGCGGCGTGGGGATCGCCGGTGCGGAGGTCGGCGGCGAGGTGAACGTAGAAGGTGCGGCGGCGCAGGCCGGGGCGCAGGGAACTGATTTCACGGCGAATGAAGGCCGCACCTTTCTCTTCAAGATCAAAGGCCGGATCGAGAATGACCACGTCCATGTGATCAGCGCGCATCCGCTCGATGGCTTGCGCGGTGTCTTCGGCGACGAAAACTTCATAACCGCCTTCGACCAGCACGCGCGCGGCGGCGTAACGTGATTCCACGTCGGCGCACACCAGCGCACGATGATGCGAGTTGCCGCCGTTTTGGTCTTTGACGCCCACCGGCTTCACGCTCATCGCGCCGCCAGCAGCAGCCGCGACGCCTCCGGCCGATGTCATCGACTGTTGCAGGAAAGCCGCCAGCGCCCGTGCCAGTTCATCAGCTCCCGGCACCGCGGGCGCACCAGTTTCCTCCGCTCCCGGCGGCGGCTCCAACCTAAAAGCGGGCGCGGCGGCGGGGCGCTGATAGCGCGTCTGCGATGTAAATTCCACGTCGCCGATGGTGATGGCGGCGCGGCGCGGATCAAGCGCGGGAATTGGCGCGGCAGGCGGCTGCGCGTCGAAGTTGTGCTGACACTTCGGGCAACACACACGAAACTGCCGCGATGGCAGCTTGCTATCTTCCAGCACTAAACGGGCGGAACATTGCGGGCAGTTGATGATCATAACTTTATTGGATGTCGGGTGTCGGTAAAAGCACCAACTCTGTTTTTACCGACACCTGACACCCGGCACCTAACATCTTTTATCACTGAGTTAAATCGATCCTTGTTGGCGACTGGCGAAAGCGGGGCGAGGGCGGCGACGTCTTGCTGGGGACGGGCGGCGTGTCGTCGGTGTGGAGATAGTCGTCGCCGGAACTGACGCCTTTGAGCGCAAGCGTCAGGTTGTGCGGGTTGGTGGAGAAGGTCAGGCCGTCTTCGAGCGAGACGATGTTCTTCTCGATCAGTTCTTTGATCACAGTGTCGAATTCCTGCATCCCTTCAAGCCGGCCGTCGCGCATCGCGTCCAAGAGCGTCTTGCCCTGCGATTCACCCATTTGCAAATACTCGCGCGTGCGCGGCGTCGTTCTCAAAACTTCGCAGGCGGCCACGCGCCCGGTGCCGTCGGCGCGCGGGATCAAACGCTGCGAAACGATAAAGCGGAAGGTCTGCGCGAGACGCGTGCGGATCACGGCCTCTTCGTGCTTCGGGTAGAGGCCGATGATGCGGTCGATAGACTTCGAGGCGTCGATGGTGTGCAAAGTGGACAACACGAGGTGGCCAGTTTCGGCGGCTTCAAGCGCGATCTCGGTCGTCTCGAAGTCGCGCATCTCGCCGATCAGGATCACCTTCGGCGCTTGACGGAGAGCAGCGCGCAGGGCTGAAGGGAAATCTCTCGCGTCCGAGCCGATCTCGCGCTGGTTAATCGTCGCGCGGCGATGCGTGTGCAAAAACTCGACCGGGTCTTCAATGGTGACGATGTGGTAGGGGTGGCGCTGGTTGATGAGGTTGATGATCGCGGCGAGCGTCGAGGTCTTGCCCGCGCCGGTCGGCCCGGTCAGCAGCACAAGGCCGTTTCGCAGGCTCGCGATCTGTTCAAGTTGCGGCGGGAGGCTCAAAGATTCGAGCGTCGGAATTTCCGTCGGGATGACGCGCATCACGATAGAGTAGGTGCCGCGCTGCTGAAAGATATTGACGCGAAAACGGATTTGCGTCGGCAGCGCATAACTGAGATCCACCGAGCCGGTCTGGATCAGTCTCTGCGCGGCTTCCGGGTTACCGCGCATCAGCGTCATCGCGATAATCTCGGTCTGATATGGCGACAGCTTCTGCAAGCCGAGCGGCTGCACCGAGGTCAGTTTGCCGTTGACCTCAACTTGCGGCTGCTGGCCGACCGAAAAATTGAGATCGCTGATCTTGTCCGACGCGAGCAACATCCGCTCGATCACCGGCGGCAAATCGAAGAAACTCATTCTAAGGAGTGCTCCATTTTCGGGAAAATTAAGAAACGATTTAAGAGGAAGGATTCGAGCGTGGGGCGCGGCAGGCGAATTATTATCACCACCTGCACCACTGGCATTGTGGCAAATCGCACGAGCAAAAGGCAAGCGAAAACTCACCTGCCCAGTATTTGTTCAGTCTTGAGTGGCGCAGTGCCACGGTCTATGCCTCTGTCGAACGTGTGTTCAGTTCTCAACTTGACACACGCACAGACCACGCCCGTCGGCGAGGACGGCGCAGTCGGGCGTAACACGTTCCGCGCCGGCAACACAGTCGAACTTGATCTTGCGGCGATCAAGATTTTCAAATTTAACGAGCGGCACAACCTCGCCGTGCGCCTCGACCTCTTCAACTTCATCAACCGCCACAACTTCGGCATCCCCGTCCGCTTCCTCGAAGCGCCCGGCTTCGGCCAAGCGACGGATACGGTCACACCGGGTCGCCGTCTCCAACTCACGCTCAAGTATTCGTTCTGAGGCGCGCTCGGATCACAATTGAGAGAAAAACTCGACGGTGCGGCGCGCAATTGCGGTCGGCTCGCTAAGGAGCGCGCCGACAACGGCGACCGCGTCGGCCCCGGCGGCGAGCACATGGCGGGCGTTCGCGGCCGTGATGCCGCCAATGGCGACGAGCGGGAGATGTGGGTCCAGTTGCTCGCGCACGTGGCGCAATCCGTCGAGGCCAACTATCGGGTCAGGATTTGCTTTCGTGGCGGTCGCGTAAATGGGACCAATCGCCAGATAGTCGATGGGCATCAGCGCGGCCTCTTGCGCTTGCGCGAGGTTATGCGTCGAGTAGCCGATGATGGCCCGGTCGCCAAGCAGGCGGCGCGCGGCTTCCGGCGGCGGATCGTCTTGGCCGAGATGCACGCCGTCGGCCCCGAGCGCGAGCGCGATGTCGGCGCGGTCGTTGACAATCAGCCGCACGCTCAACCCGCGCGCGACACGCAGGGCGGCCTCGGCCTCTTGGTAAAATTCGCGCGGGCTGGCGTGCTTGTCGCGCAACTGAACCAGTGTCGTGCCGCCCGCCGCGAGCCACACGACCTGCTCCGCGTGCGATAAGCCGGAGATTTTCCGGTCGGTAATCGGATATAACCGTGGCAAATCGAGTTTCATGCGTCGGCGCGCTTCGCTGTGCTTCCGTCAGTTGGGAGCCGATTCAAATGTCTGGATTTTAGCAGAACGCGCGCGGGTACGAAGGACATCAGGCAGCGAGACTAATCCCAGATTTGAGTTTTTAAATTTCAAATCTGAGAAGCTGTTTGAGAAACTCCCGGGGCGAGATGCAAGAACTTAGGGCGTCAGCCCGAAAGGTCGAGTCATTATTAGGCCCAGCCCTGACAGGGCGTAATAATCTATGCCAGTTAAATTCGCTCTAACAATCGCGCATGCATCAAGAGAGATCAGGCAGCGTATGTGGAGACTTGAGGAATGCCTTGTAAATATCAAGCATTGATTAGGCTTACCTTTACGCGGCGACAGGCGCATCAACAAA
>JACCRA010000294.1 GCA_013813825.1 Pyrinomonadaceae bacterium
GACGGCTTGAAACCCGGCCGGGGGCGGAAGTCGAAAACGATAGCCTCGCGGTCGCGGAAACGCTCGCGGCGCGGCGAGAGAAACTCGCTGGTGCGTAGAAACGTCGTGATCCCGACATCATCGTCGCCATCTTTGCCCGCGCCGCTTTCGTTCCGGCGCTCCACTTCCTCGCGTTTCTGTTTGCGCTTCTGATTCTCGCGCTCGATCTTTTCCAACTCTTCCGCGACGCGCTTCTCTTCCTTCGCCATCCGTTCGGGCGACAGCGGCACGTCGTTCTCGCTAATCAGCTTGAGCACGCGCCCGCCACCCGGCACCGGGTAAATTTCGTGAACTTCGATCTTCTCCTTCTTCACCTCGCCCCGGTCGCTGATCTCACGCTCGACGCCCTTGCGCGTGTAGGTGTATTCGCTGATGCGCTCGTCCACCTGTCGTTGGTTGCGCCCGACTTCGCGCAGCAACGCCGGCACGTCGAGCGTCTGATCGCTCGGCGGCTCGAACAACGAATCACTGAGGCCGGTGTTGTAACGCGCGCTCTCAAGCGTCAAGGTCAACGGCTGTGCACCCTCGGCGATGATCTCCAAATGATGCGGCTCAAGCGCGTTCTTGGTTGCGCCGCCCGCGGGGCGATAGTCGCCGAAGCGCAAGGTCAGGCTGCGCGCCTCGTCGCGCGACTGCACAAGCAATTTGCGCGCGACGCTAAACCAATAACTGACGCGCGCCCCGTTCCGGCGTGAAAACTCGACGCGGTAGGCCGGCTCTTCCCCGATCTGCTCGATGCCAGCGGTGCGCGCCAGCACGTCCTGTTTTTTGTAATTAGTTAAGCGCGTGGCCGCGAGCGCCGCCGACAATTTGGCCGCGCCCGCTTCCCGATCCGTCAACGTCCGCAAAGTCCTGTCCGCCCCGCGCGCCCAAGCGGAACGAGCGTTGGCCGCCGAGTTGAGTTCGCCATCCTCCAACATAATGTCGGCGCGCGTCGAGCCAGGAAACTTCTCGAAGCTGCGCGCCCGTCCGGCCGTCGCCGTGTCGCGCCCTTGACCGCTTTCTTCCGACCGCCGCCAAACGCTCCATTCGTAAGTAGCATCGCGGATTGACGCCTGCACTTTCTTTCCGCCGACAGCTTTCAGATGACTCTCCACGATCTTGTCAGGCGCGGGAAGTTTCGGCCCTCTCAACTTCGCGCCGCTCTGCTGCGCGCCGACCGCAAATGAGAAACTCGCCAGCAACACGGCACACAGCAGCCACCGACGACGCCACAGAGCGCGGCCAGCGACGACACATTTGACAGGCGAAATTGCAAACGGCATTGAGTTATTCATGCAGGCTCTGCTCTCTGGCAATACTTTCTTGACTTTATTTTCCCGGCTTCGCTTTTCGATGCGTCATTGCGCGCTGCTACTGCCCGTTGTTTTGACGGCCTGCCGCAAAAGAACTACGAGCCGCGGATAAACGCGGAGACGCGCGGATCAGAACGAGTCTGGTTTTAATCCGCGTGTCTCCGCGTTTATCCGCGGCTCTTTGAAGTTTTCCGTTGACGGCTTATGAAGGCTGCCCCTCAGTCGTCTGTGAAGCGTCGGGCGGCTGCGGCACGTCCGCGTCCATCGCCGCCGCAGACTCTTCCTCGGCCTCTAATTCATGCGCTTGATTGTCCCGTGTCGAATCGGCTGCTCCCGCCCCTCCGGCGTTGCCCGCTTGCTGTGCCGTGTTTTCTTCCATCTCAAGTCCTCCCTATTTGTGTTCTTGAACTTAACGCGCCGGCTTCTTCGCCACGCCCCTCTTCTGCTGGCCGGCCGCACTTTGTCGCGCGGCAGTTTGCGTCGCGCCGCGCTTCGCGCCAGCCTGCTTCGACGCTCCTTTGGCCGGGGCTTTCACGGCAATTTTCCGCGTTGTCTTGCCGACGGTTTTCGTCGCTGCCTTTTTAGCAACCGACTTCTTCGCCGCGCCGCTCGCCGGCTTTTTCGCGCCGGCCTTCTTCGCCGCCGGCTTTGCGCTCCCGACTTCTTTCTGACTAACAGCTACCTGACCGGTCCCCTTCCGGGCGGCGGCGGGCTTCTTCGCCGCCTTGTTCGCTGTGGTCCCGCTCTTTGTCGTCGCGGTGGCGGCGGCGCGTTTCGCGGCGCGTGCGGGCGGCGCGTTTTTCGCCTCCGCTCTGGCCTGCTCCTTCGCTTTCTTCCGCGCCACTTTTTCTTTCACGTCCGCCATCAACTGCTGTATCCGCTCGGCCTCGGTTTGCGGCGCGGCCGGCTGGTCTTCACCCTCTTGCGGGGCGCGGTCCTCTTGCTGCCGGGCGAAGCGGTTCTGCTCCTCTTCAGTAATCGCTCCATGATTCTGCTGAAACTCAAACTCGTTTAGCTGGCCGCCGCCGATCTTAAAACTCGGCTGGTTTCTGGCTGGGTCTTTCGGCATTCCGCTTCCTCCTTTGTCACGCCTGACGACTCGCTTGACAGTTCGCGCGCCGCCTTCGTATGCTTAGCCTCGCATTCCGAAAAGCCACCTTAGCTCAGTTGGTAGAGCAACTGATTCGTAATCAGTAGGTCTGCGGTTCAAGTCCGCAAGGTGGCTCCACAAAGTTTAATTGCCGTATAGCTGTTGTCCAGTTATACGGCAATTTCCTTCGTGCCTCAATCTTCAACCAACAACTTCACAAGCCAATCAGCAGAATCGTGTTTCTCCGTTGGAGATTCGCCTACAACACGCGACATTCCGCCGCCTCATTTAGTATTCTCCACAAGACAAAAGATCGGCAACACAACTAGAGGTTGCCGCGGACGCCCGGAGGTAAGGCTCATGGCTCTCTTGCACATTACGGACGGCAGCGGTCGCCGGTGGCAGTATACTTTGTCGCCGCAACTGCCGTGTACCATCGGGCGCGCGCCGGATAATTGCATTGTGCTTAATGATCCGCGTGCATCGCGCCATCACGCGCACGTTACGTTTGCCGGCGGCGCGTTCGTGCTCGTGGACGGAACCATCGTTGGCTCGCGGATCAAGCGCAGCGCCAATAAGGTACTGGTGCAAGGTCAGCCACGCACCGAACACCAATTGCAGGACGGCGATCAGATCAAGATCGGGAATAGCCTGCTCCGCTTTGAGCAGGCTACAGCGGTGGCGGCAGTCAATTACGATAATCAGCCGCTCGGGCGGACGCAGATGACGATCCCTGTGCGGGAAGCCCTAAGCGTCGTCCTGCGCACGAGCGACGCAGTAGCGTCGGCCCGTCTCTCGACCACGGAAATCGCCGCGTTGCGTCGCAAGGCCGACATCCTCGCGCTGCTCTATGAACTGAGCAAGACGCTGGCGCTGGTCTTCGATCCTGAAGTTATCTTCAATCAGGTGACGGAAATTATTTTGCGCGTGACGCCGGCTGATCGGGTGGTGGCGCTGCTGGGGGACCAATCGCCGGACGGTGACCGCAATACGCCAACCGAACTGCGCCAGATCGCCGCCCGGGCGCGCAACGCGCAACTCACCGAACAAATGAGAGACCTGACCATCGGGCGCACCATCACCTCGAAAGCGATGCGCGAGCGCGTCGCGTTGTTGTCGCAGGACGCCACGGCCGACGCGCAGTTCGGCAGCGCCCAATCGATCATCTCTCAGGGCGTCCGCTCAACCATTTGCGCGCCGCTCGCCGGCGAGTCGTGCGTCTATGGCGCGCTTTACGCCGACCGCCTCGATCCTCACGCCGTCTTCACCCGCGACGATCTCGAACTGCTGAGCGCCATCGCCGCGCAGACTACCGTGGCTTTGGAAAACGCTCGCTCCCACAAGCGGCTGGCCCGTGAGGAGGTGGCTCGCTCCAACTACGGCCGCTTCTTGCCTGAATACGTGGTGCGGCAGATGCTCGAACACCCCGAATCTTTTCAACTCGGCGGCACGAATCAGACGATCACGGTGCTCTTCGCGGACGTACGCGGCTTCACGCGACTGGCCGAGCACGCGCCGCCCACGCAAGTCGTGGAACTGCTCAACAAATACTTCACGGCGATGACCGAGATTATTTTCGCGCACGGCGGCACGCTCGATAAATACATCGGCGACGGCCTGATGGCGCTTTTCGGCGCGCCCACCGCGACGCCGCAGGATGCCGCCCATGCCGTGCAGGTGGCAATCGCGATGCAGCGACAGATGACTCACGTCAACGCCGATTTGCGCGCCGGAGGGTTGCCGGAAATCCACATCGGGATCGGCCTGCATACCGGCGAGGCGACGGTCGGCTACATCGGCTCGGAACGCCGTACCGAATACACGGCCATCGGCGATACCGTCAACCTCGCCGCCCGCCTCGAATCGAACGCGCGCCCCGGCCAGATTCTCCTGAGCGAATCTGTCATCCAAGCGTGTCTCCCCGCCGACACCTTCCCCGTCGTTCAACAACCGCCCCTTAGCGTCAAGAACCGGATTCAGCCCGTCCCCGTCTATGAAATGTCATGGCAAAATGATGTCACTGGCTGAGCAAGCTTTGAGCGCACCCGGTGTCATTTGGCATTTGACCGTCGCGGGGGTCGGCGGAAAGCTCGGCCACCATCGGCTTCTCTTGGCGCTCAGCCAAACAACAAGGATGTCGTCTGTCAGAACTGTCTGCGCCCGTTAGAGATCATGCACACGCTGATCGCGTCGTTGAAAGCTCCTGCCCGGCGGCCGTAGCTGTGCTCGTTGAGGAGTTGAGAAACACTGAAGCGCCCGCCATATGATCATGTGGCGGGCGCTTCGGGTTAGAGTTAGCAGGAGCCGTGGTTATTCCTTACGCGCTGACGGCCGCGCCCGTTGTCGGCTCCGCAGGCTGTGGTTTGTCGCCGGTGGTAGCGGCGATGCGCGAATGGTAGAGATCGGCGATCTGTTGTTCCTGTTTGGCAATGTCAACTTCGATCTCGTCGTAGATTGCAGCCGTTGTCGGATCGGTGTATTTGTTCGTCATGTTATAAGCATCGACAACGCCGGTTTGCAGATCGCCGATGGCGCGCAGCAGAAGGGCTTGGTCGTCGCTGCCTTGAAACCAACTCTTGAGCGTCGCCCACGCGCCGCTACCCGCCGCCTGCAAAGTCTCCTTGCCGCCGAGCGCGCCGAGTCGGGCTTCGAGCGTCTGAATGTGCTGCCCCTTGCTGGCGTGAATTGCTTGGAAGGCCGTCTTGATTTCCGGATCGGTCGCCTTCTCAGCGTACTTCTCGAAAGCCTCCAACGCGTAACGCTCGCCGCGAATCGCGGTATTGAGACCGTCGATAATCTCGTCCTTCGTCGAACCGCCCCACTGCTCACCGAGTTGAGACCAATCGGCGTTGAGGTCTGTCGTCTCCGGCAAGTTGCTGCCTTTCACGCGCAAATTGAGGTGACGCAAGACCGCGGCGGTGAAGACCGGCAGATCGCCGGGACGGCGCGACGTGATTAAATTGCCGTCCGTGATGAGCGGCGCATCCTCATAATTAGCACCGGCATTCTGCATGTCTTTGCGGATCGCGCGGAAGCCGGTGGCGCGCTTGCCTTTGAGCAAATCTCCCTCGATCAAAACTTGCGGCCCATGACAGATGGCGGCGACGAGTTTGCCCTGCTCCATCGCGTCCTGCACGAAGCGCACGGTTTTCATGTTGGTCCGCATCTTGTCGGGCGCCGCGCCGCCGGGAATAATTACGGCGTCGAAGTCGGCGGCGCGCGATTCGGTCGTCGTCGCGTCCGCCTCAATAGACATCTTTTGCTGCTTACCGATGTACTTCTCATTGGTGCGTGATCCCAAGATCGTCACTTCAGCTCCGGCCGCCTGCAAGGCATTATAAGGAATCTGAAACTCGGCATCCTCGACGTGTTGCTCAATCAGAATAGCGACTTTTTTCGTGGTGTTGTTTTTGTCCGCTGTGCTTGCCATTGGTTTTCACTCCTTACGATAGTTGATTCAAATGAAAGATCGGCAAGCGTTGTGCCAGCCAGTTGAAGGCGAAAAGGAACGCAATGTGCGACAAGTTCTCTGTGCCCGCGCGCCAAAGCCGTACAACAGAACGCGCTTAATGTTCGTTCTTCAATCAGGGTTGAACTTCTTGCAAGGGCTTGAAAAATTACTCATCAGCTTGCGCGAAGTACCCCGCAATATCGACGATGAGGTGCGTGTTGGTGAGCGCGTAGATATGGAACGCGCCCTCACTGCCCAGCCCGACCGTGAAGGCATTCGGCACGATCTGCCCCGCGACATAATTCAGATTGGAAGTGGTTGGTCGCGCCGCGCCGCCCGGATAGAGCGTGATAAAACCGTTCCTATTGTTCGCGGCAGTGTTGACGACGGTGGCATTGCCGGCGAGGGCTTGCGCGCTGGCCGGGATGTCGCATTCCTGCCGTGCCATTTCCGTGCGCGTCTGCCCGCCGGTGAGCGGCGCGCCCGGCGCGTCACAAGCCGGCTCCCCGGGCCGCGTATCGAGTAACCGGACGGGATTCGCAAACTTGTAGAAGAGTAGCCCCGCGCCATTTTCATCCGTTGGTTGCTCTGAGTAGTAGCCGGTGACATCCACGATGAAGTTGATGCCGGTAGTGGCGTAGATTTGGAACGCCCCATTCTCGCCCACTCCGACCGTGAACATGTTCGGCACCACTTGCCCGGCGGTATAGTTCAAATTTGAAGCGGTTGGCAACGTCATCCCGCCGGGATACAGGGTGACATAACCCGCTCCCGCGCTTGTGTCATTAACGACCGTCGCATTGCCAACTAATGCTTTGGCGCTGGCCGGAATCGTTACGCCGTCGCAAGTAACGCGTGACTGCTGTACACGCGAGACGCCGCCAACAAGCGGCCCGCCCGCGTTCGCGCAATCAGGTTGATCGGCGCGCGTGTCGAGCAGACGAATGGGGCGCGGCAGCGCATGATAATACAACCCGCCCGCATCCTCCGGCGGCGCGTAATAACCGGTCACGTCCACGATGAAGTCAGTGTCCGAGGTGGCGTAGAGGTTGAACGCGCCGGCGTTCGCGCCACCGCTCGCCAAGCCGATGGTGAAGGCGTTGGGGACAACTTGACCGGCGACATAGTTGAGATTCGAGGCGGTCGGGCGCGCGACATCCGCCGAATACAAAGTGACGAAGCCGCCGGTAGCGCCGGTTGCATTGTTGACGACAGTGGCGTTGCCAACGATGGCGCGCGCGCCGGGCGGAATGGTGATGCCGTCGCAAGTGCCGCGTGCCTGTTGTGTCCGTGACACACCGCCTGTCAGCGGCGTCGCGGCGTTCGCGCAATCCGGCTGATCGGCACGCGTGTCGAGCAGCCGGATGGGGCGCGGCAGCGGGTAATACTTGAGTCCGAGCAGTTCCGGCGGGCCGGAGCAGGTGATGGTTTTTCCGGCATCGCTTACAGCAATGTTCGTGCCTCCATACTTCACATAAATCGTGTGTGGTTGTCCATCTTTCACGCTCGCCGGCGTGGCAAAGCTGAAGCCGACATTGCCAGTGCCTCTGCCCGTCTCAAATAAATCTTGGCGAAGGATATTGGCCGGCACTGTCGCCAGCAAAACCTCGCCATCGTAGATATCAACATTGATTGAAGCGTCGGGTTGGTTGCGATCCCAAGCCCAGCCGCGGATGGTGTTGCAATAGGCCGAGTCAAAAGAACCTTCATAACGCGGCAAGAGATACAACGTGTTGGAGAGGCTGGTCCCGCTGTTTGAGGCCGTAATGATGATCGTCGCCTCGGATGTCGCCGGGTTGGTTGCGATGGTGAAATTCGCCGTCGTCGCTCCCGCCGGAATCGTGATGCTCACCGGCATATTCACTAACGAAGCGTCGTTATTTGTGAGCGTCACGACGGCGCCTCCCTGCGGAGCGGGCGCGGCTAAAGTGACGGTGGCCGTCACCGCGTTACCGGCGACGGCAAAACCCGGATCGAGAGCTAAGGAAGCCGGCCTGTAGTTGGCGGAATTAAACGGGGAGACACCGCCGCTAAACGGGCGATACAGAGGGTCTCCAATATTGAGGACCATCCACTTTAAGAACGCCGTATTTCTCAGAAAGGCATCGCCGACATTGGCCCCTTCAAAAATGTTGCGAAACAAACCGTCGGCGCGCGGCAACCCTTCCACGTAAGGCTCATTGACCGAACCGCTCGTCACCGTGATTCCTCTGAGCAACGCATTGGCCGACCAATTAGCGCCGCCGCGCGGGTCGAAGGCCGAGGCGCTGTCGATGTGGTATCCGATGGCCCCGGGATTCCACGTGAAGGCGTCGTTGTAGTTATTATAGCTATACCATCCCGAATAGAAGGCGGCGCTATCACAGCGCAACGGCGCGGGCGGCGTGCCAAACTCCGCTTCGTTATGATCTTCAGTGACGGCAAAGCCCGCTTGCCGTGCGAAGTCCGCCGCGCGGTGAAGTTCCCAATCGGCGGCGAAGTAACCGGCATCGGGTAAGGTCTGAAGAGCACTGCCGCGATTTCTGTCGAAACAGCCTTGGCCCGCAAGGCCATTAGTTTCCGCCGCGAGAGCTTTATCAACTAGACCCTTCGCCAAACTGAGCGTCGGCGCATCCAGCCGCCAGACCGAATAGATCGCCTTCGCTCCCGCTTGCAGACGGTAATCGGCCAGCGAGACGAAAGGCTGATAAGCATTCCCCTGAGTCTGCGCCGCCGCGTAGTAAGGGTGATCGATGAACAGAACATTAGCGGGCGAGTATTCATCCCAGATGTCGGCCACATACTGATCAAGAGCGCGGGTCTCAAAACCCGACAAGGTGGTGGCGACAAATGTTTTGTATGGGGTTTGATACGAGAACACGATATAGAGAATGTGTTCTCTGCCGATGGCATTTAGACAATTCCGGATCGGAGTTTTGATCGTCGCATCGAAGGCGTCGAAATTGATGCCGGTCGTCGTCTGCGGAGAGATAGCGCACTTACGGCTCTGGGGGATGCCGCGCCGAGACATGTAATAGTCCGCGACTTCGAGCGATTCCGGGACCTCCGTGTTGTAAACGACCAGCACCCTTTCATTGAGCGGCGTGGCGGACGACACGGCCGGCGGCGCGCCACGTTGTGAGGCGCGCGCCGTCAAAGCTCCCCACCATGTCAGACACGAAACGACGATTGCCCAAAATAATAAATGGCGGGTACGAATAAAAGTGTGACGCATAGCCTTCCCTCTCGCGAACAGAAAATCCTCGAATGAGCAGAGACGAAAGCTCATAACATATAACCGCCGCTAAGAATATCTAAGGTGACGAGCTACGAGCGCATTCTTACTCATCACTTGTCACTCTTAACACGTCACTGCCGTTAGTTCGCCGGGCGGAGTAGTCCACGGAAGATGCCCTGCACGGTGACTCGATGCGCGGGCAGGCGTAAGGGGGCGAGTTGGGAGTTGGCGGGGCGGAGTTCGACTTCGCGCCCGAAGCGGTGGAGGCGTTTGAGGGTGGCGCGGGCATTGTCGATGAGGGCGACGACGATCTCGCCGTCGCGGGCTTCGGTGCGATTTTCGATGAGGGCGATGTCGCCGTCACAGATGTGCTCATCGATCATCGAGTCGCCGGTGACGCGCAGGGCATAGACCTGTTCCGGCCGGACGCGGCCGAGCAAAAAGCGCGGGACGCTGACGGATTCAGTGGTGTCCGCCATCGTCTCCAACGGGTGGCCCGCCGCGACGCGACCCAACAGCGGCACTTCACAAATTTGATCGCCGGAGATTTCTTCAACCTGCACGCTCAAGCCAAACGAGCCGTTAGCGTGGCGGCGTGCGATCAGGCCGCGCTTCTCCAGCGCCTCGATGTGCTTGGCAATCGTCGCCTTCGATGAGATGCCGAAGTGACGTGCGATCTGCGCGTAGGAAGGCTCATAGCCATGCCGTTCGATGAACCGCGTGATGTAATCGAGAATCTCTTTCTGGCGTTGTGTTCGCGGCTGCATGACTGTGTCGAGACCTCCAGAGCGAGTGCGAAACAGCGAAGGGGACGACTGTTCGTTGCGTGGCGTGGATTCTACGGGCGCGTGACGAAAAGCGTCAAGGTCAAAGGGTGTTAGGTGTCGGGTGTCAGGTGTCGGGAAAAACTTATGCTCGTTTTAACCGGCACCTACGCCTGCCACCCGGCACCTGTTTTTATCGTCGCGAATAGCGCGCGAGTGTGAGTGGGAAGACGCGGACGCTTTCGGGCGCGCGTTCGAGCGTGGGCTGGTTGGTCCCCGTCAGCACCTGATCGGCCTTGAGGTGGTAGAGGGCCTCGTTCAGCTTATTGTCCGGGTTGATGACCGCGCCTTTCAGTTCGAGGCCGGCGAAGAGGCCCCGGCTGCGCGAGTAGGAGAGGATGCCGGCGTCGAGCGTCAGGTTAGTGGTCGCGCTCGCCGAGCGCCCGACGGGGCCGGCTGCGGCGCTCGCCTCGCCGCCCATCTCGAACTTGTCTTCGAGTAGTCCCTTGACCGCCGCCTCGTTCATAAAGAGCAGCACGAAGTCGGTCTTCGATGCGCCGATCTGCGCGCCGATACTGCCGCCGCCGAGTTTGAAGAACGCGGGCGCGCTCCACCCGCCAGCGCGGCGTCGCGAAATGAGACCGCTGCCGCCGCGCCCGCCGACGATGAAACCCGCCTTCAACACCCCGGGGAAAACCGCCACCGCTTCCGCCTTATCCAGCAACTCTTTCGGAATCCTGTTGTCTGGCGCGCCCATGATCTGCTCGAACACGCGCGCCGCGTTGGCCGCACGCTTCGCGGCCTCGCGTTCCCGCTTGGCATCAATGGCCGGTTCAGGATCGGACGCGCGCCGCCGCCGCTGCTCCTGCGCGGGGGCGCCGAGAGACAAGACAGACAGCATCACCACCATTGCCGCGAGAACAATTCGTTTTGAAAACGTGAAATGCATCAAATCAACTCCTTTGGACCGACTGCGATTGAACCGAGCAAGACGGCGAATGGAGGCGCAGGCCCAACAGCCCGCGCCTCCATTCACACGTTCAGCAAGGATTAATTGTCAGTTGACTTCGCCGCGCCGGCCTGCTGCTTCATGCAGCAGGAAGAGCCGCCGCCGTCACAGCAACTGGCGCCGCCCGCGCAGCAGCTCTCGCCTTCAGTCTTCACCTGTACGGTCGCGTGCGCGGCAACGTCGTGCCAAACGGACTGCTGCTGGTGTGCCGTCTTGCAGCAAGAGTCTTTCATCTTGCCGTGGCCGGCCTGCCGACCGTGTGCGGCGTCGTCCGCACCGTCCCGTTGATGCTTCGCGCAGCAAGCGCTGCCACCGCCACTACAACAAGTGGCCGAACCTCCAGCGCAGCATGAATCCCCGCCGCAACTCTTCGCTTCGTGGCCGGGCGTGGCGGCGTTCGACGCGGCGTGGGCTGCGTGCTGTGTGCCGTCGTGTTTGGCGTGATGGGCTTGGCAACACGCCGAGCCGCCGTTAGCGCAACAGTCAGCGCCCGCCGTGCAACAACTCGCGGCGGTTGACTGGCGC
>JACCRA010000296.1 GCA_013813825.1 Pyrinomonadaceae bacterium
CCGTGAATCTACCGCCGAAGCCCGGCTCAGTGCGAAAGTCGCTGGAGAAGGGCGGCTCATTGATCGTGAGTGACGAGAACTGCGCGCCGACTTCAAAGCGCGGCGCGTCTTCCGCCTGAGCTTGAGCTTGCTGCTGGGGCAGAGCGAAAAAGAGGGCGAGTGCGTTGAAGATCAAGAATCGGATTCGTTTGTTCATGTTTCCCCTGTGAGATTTTGCCAACTTAGAAGTAAGCGTTCAGCCATCAGCTTTCAGCTTTCAGCGAAAACAAAATAAGCGAGCGAGCGGCGCACCCAAGACACGCGGCGCGAAGATGAACGAGACGCCCCGCAGGTGATTGGCTGACTGCTGATCGCTGAAAGCTGAACGCTTACAATTAGAATTCGCAACAGCGGAACAGGAACGGGATAGACAGGATTAACAAGATTCACATGATGAGCAGTTAAAGCACCCCACTCATCAGCTCTTTTATCTTGTCAATCCGGTTAGTTCTGTCCAATTCTTCCGCCGACTTGATGTAGTCGCTGTTGCGACCTGTTTGAGGCGTATCAGTTCTTTGGCAGCAACGCTTCGATAGTGTCAGCCGCGCCGATGCGGACGCGGACGCGCCCGGCCGCCGGCGCGGTGCGCTTTCCTTTCGTTTGCAAACTGGTGCGTCCTGTCTTGTCCGATTGCTCCGCGATCACGCCGAGCGGATCGCGCAGAAGTCGCGCCAGCTTCGACTCTTCCGGGGTCTTGATCACCGGCGGCGCGAACACGTCCACGTAGTGCGGATCGTGCAGCACCCAGAGATTCCAAGTTCCGCCGCCGCCGACAATTGGCTCGGTGGAAATCCACTCGTAGCGCACGCCCTTCCAATTGAAAGCGATGGTGTCGTCTTCAATCGTCCCGGTTTTCCGAAAGTCGTAGCCTTCGTGCGGGGCCAGCGAAAAGATGAAACGCCCGCCTTCCGGCAAGGCCAGCCACAGCAGCGCGCCCGCGCAACTGCGGCGCGCGCCGGTCGTGTGAAGCGCCTCGCCGTCGCGGTGAAGCTGGTAGTCTTTGATTGCCAGTTCGACGTTCGTCACCGTGAAATCACGCGCCGGTCGCGACGGCGGCGCATTCGGCGCTAACAGGAGCGACTTTTCAGTTGCCGTCTTAACGTAATCGACGACCTTTAAGCCGAGTTGTTCATTGACGAGCAGATCAAGCGCGAAGGTTTCGCCATCCGCTACGAGTTGCTCGTCCGTCTGGCGCGCCAGCGTGGAGACGTTGAAGGGGGCTGTTGAATCGCGCGGCGCGCTCGCGCTGCCTCTGACCTGCAAGCGCGCCTCAAACTGCCGGTCGAGTGGCCGCGCAATAACTTTGAACTTTTTGTCGGCGGGCAGCAGTTCCACGACGAGGTCATAGCCGAACACGAGACGACCCTTTTCGTCGGCGAGCAGGCGGTGAACGACGTTTCCTTCATCCACCAACACCTGCGGCGAGAGCGAGAGCCGGGGAGCGGCTGACTCATCTTCCGCGCCGGTACTGGCGTTGACGTTGAGCGGAACGGTCTTAATCCTGAACGCCACGAATCCGCCTTGCGGCAGCGAGACGACGAGCGGCGGCGGCGCGTTGTTCTGCGCGTGAACGCTCATCGCTGAAAGCAACAGCGCCGTTAGACAGACACTCAACAGGCGCAACGGATGAAGGCTCATTGCTCCGGCTCCTTGACGATCCGCAAGTTGACATCGGCCGCCGGTCGAAACCCGGTCAGGCTGGCGCGGGCGGACGCCTCCCGGTCGCTGTTGGTCGCACGGCGCAAGTCAGTGGCCGCACGTTGCGCCGGCGGAATTGCCGAGGGCGACTCGCCCGCCGTTACATGACGCCCCGGAGTTGCGCGAAACGGGCGCGCATAAATTGTGCGCGTGACGACGCGCTCACGCACGACTTCGCGCTCGACGGGCACTTCAATAACTTTGATCTGTGTCGCCGGGGCCTCAACTGACATGGGGGCGGCGGAAGTTTGCGTCTGAACAGGACGATTGACGAAAAGCACCCCCGCGAAAATGATTGCCGCAAGTGCTACAGCCGCAACAACGGGCGCGGGGAAGGTGAGCTTCAGCGCCCAAAATCTTCGCAGCGTGGCGGTGGATAAACCTTGTGGTTGTTCGGCACGGGGGTCGCCGACTTGCCAACCGGCGGGGCGAGCGTCCGGCACGACGAAGTGCGACAGCGCACGCGACGCGAAGCGTAGTTGTTCATATTCGGCGCGGCAGCGAGGGCACGCGGCGAGATGCGATTCGACGCCCGCCCGCGCGCCCGCGTTGAGTTCGCCATCGAGATACGCCGCGAGATGGCCTCGGTGCGCGGAGAGGCAGGGCAGTTGTCGCGCCCGCCACCAGCCGGACAGCTTACGTCGTGGCATCTTCAAATTTTTCCTTTCAGCTTTTCCAGCTTTCGGGCGAGGAGTTGGCGTGCCCGGCTCAACCCCGAAGCGACGGTCCCGGTCGAACAACTCAGGCGCTCGGCGATCTCTTCGTAGCTCAAGCCTTCGATCTCTTTCAACACGAGCAACACGCGCATTTCCGGCTTCAGCGTCAGCAAGGCTTGGCGCACCTGCTCCTGTAACTGCTGCCGCAAAAGTGTCTCTGATATGTAATCTTCCGCGCCGACGCCGGAGTTGATCTCTAAATTGTGCGCTTCGTCGGCGTCGCTCATCACCACAGCGCTCTGATGGCGGCGTTCGCGGCGGCAATAGTTGAGCGAGTGATTCACCGCGAGGCGATAGAACCACGTTGCGAAGGTGGAACGCCCCTTGTAGCTGCCGATTTGCTGGTAAGCGCGCAGGAAAATTTCCTGCGCCATGTCGTCGGCCTGTTCGCGCCGGCCGGTCATGCCGAACGCCAGCGCGAACGTCCGCGCGTAATAGCGCCGGTAGAGTTGGGCGAATAATGCAGCCTCGCCCGCGCGGATGCGCGCGACGAGTCGCTCGTCTTCACCGGCCTCCTCGCCATCGAGAGCTTCCAACGCTTGAGTCAGCACATTAATTTAGACACTTGTCCCGCTTGGTTTCTTCCAGAAAGTTTGCGAATTGATTTTGTTCTTCAAGAGACGCGAGGAAATAATGGACAGGATTAACAAGATTAACAAAAAGCATTGGCTTGAGCCGTTAGGGTCTATTCATTCTCGGCTATTCGGCAAATTCGGCGACGGCTAACTCGTTGATTCTCAAATTCGCCAACTTTTCACTTTTGGAGAATGAATAGACCCTGTGAGCCGTCGTTCTTTCCTGTTAATCTTGTCAATCCTGTCTCTTCTTCCGGGCTTGAATCAACCATTATCATGTTTGAGCGGGTTGCCGTCTTCACTTCAACTTGTCGCTATAGCCGACGCGCGGGGCGATGATCTCAAGTTGGTGGGGAGCGATCTCGAAGGTCATCGGCAGGCGTCCGATCAATTCGCCATCCACTTGCACGAGGGCATCGCCGTCGGCGCGGACGCGGTCGGCGCGCAGGTAGCGCACGCCCCGCACGCGCTCGGCGACGCCGCCCGGTCGCATCGCGTGGAGCAGCAAATTGATGTAGCGGAGGCGGCTGTGCGAGTTGACGACGCAGATTTCAAATTCAGGGTGATCGAG
>JACCRA010000339.1 GCA_013813825.1 Pyrinomonadaceae bacterium
TGCATAACATCATTCGCCTGCGGACGGATACGGACGAGGGCAATTTGATGGTCAGCCTGATCGACGCGCCGGAGTTTCAGCGCCTGCGCCGGATCAAGCAACTCGGCCTCGCGCTCTTTACTTATCAAGGCGCGGAGCATTCGCGCTTTACCCACTCTTTAGGCGTACTGCATTTGATCACGCGCGTGCTCGACCGTCTGGCCGAAAGCCACGAGATCGCCGACGAGGAGCGCGCCGCTGCCCGCGCCGCTGCCTTGTTGCACGACGTGGGGCACGGCTCGTTCTCCCACGTGATGGAAAAGGTGCTCGGCTTTCATCACGAAGCGTTGACGGTGCGGGCGGTGCTCGACGACGCGACCGAGATCAATCAGGTGCTCCGCAACTACTCGGCCACGCTGCCGCGCCGCGTGGCCGACATTATCGAAGGGAAGTTTCAGCCGGCGTATCTGGCGCAACTCGTCTCGTCGCAGTTAGACGTGGACAGAATGGATTACCTGCTGCGCGATAGCTTGATGACCGGCGCGAAGTACGGCATTTTCGATCTCGAATGGATCATCAACGCGCTGGCCGTCGATGCCGAAAACGACCGCATCTACGTCACGGCGCGCGGCCTCTATGCCGTCGAGGAATACTTGCAAGCGCGCTATTACATGTTTCGCCAAGTCTATTTTCATCGCACGCTGCGTTCGGCCGAGGCCGTGCTGCGCTCGATTCTGCGCCGCGCGCTCGAAGTCACGGCCGAGGGCGGCGAGGTTTATTGCGCGCCCGGCAC
This sequence comes from Pyrinomonadaceae bacterium, assembly GCA_013813825.1. Taxonomy (GTDB): domain Bacteria; phylum Acidobacteriota; class Blastocatellia; order Pyrinomonadales; family Pyrinomonadaceae; genus JACCRA01. The sequence continues at coordinate 773 of JACCRA010000339.1, forward strand.
GGCCTTCGAGAAAGTGTTGCGCCGCGCCCCACTCACGCTCGCCGATCATTTGGAGATGGACGATTCCGACGTGATCTTTCACCTCAAACAGTGGCAACGCGCCGGCGATCCGGTGTTGCGCGATCTCAGTTGCCGCTTCGTCGGCCGCCGTCTCTTCAAAGCCATCGACCTCGACATGCCAGTTGACGAGCGCCCCGGCTTTATCAACGCTGCCCGCGCGGCGGTCACCCGCGCCGGCTTCGCGCCCGACTACTACTTCATCGAAGACGACGCGGGCGACGTACCCTATTACAACTACTACACAGCCGAGGGCGCGGAGCCGAAGGCGCGCATCTACGTCGAGGACACTTACTCGCGCCCGCACATCCGCGAGATCAGCGAGATCAGCGAAGCCGTTCGCGGCCTGCAAAGCTATCGCCTCCACCGCGTCTGCTTTCCGCCCGAAGTCAAGGAAGAGATTTATCGTCTCTATCGCCCCGTCGCCCCGCAGACGCGCACGGCGGAGGCGAGTGACTAAATGGAAACAGATCAAAGGCGGAACGCGGAATGAAAGACGAAAGCAATCTGTCTTGACATTCATCATTTCGCATTCATCGTTCGTCATTTGTTTTCGCTTGTCGTCGAAAGTCTTCATGTCGAAGCCCGGTTTCGCCGTCATCATGATCTTGCTTGTCGCATCCGCCGCGCAAGCGACGCGGCACCCAGCGGCGACCGTGGCGGCGACGGTCGCCGTCCTCGATCTTACAGGCCGGACAGAGGTGGGCGAGCGGCTAGCCCTCTTGTTATCAGAGAATTTTCGATTGGTCCCCTCCGCGCAGGCGCGCGCTGCCGCGCGCGGCGTCGGCTACAAAGGCTCGCTCAATTTGTCGCTGGCCGAGGCGCGCGATCTCGGCGCGGCCGTCGGCTGCGATTTTTTCGTCGCGGGTGAAGCGCGGACGCTCCGCCGCACTTCCTCCACGCGCCCTCTTTATTTCGAGTCATACGCCTCGCTCTTCTTCGTTAGCTCCCACACCGGCAGGCTGCTGTTATGGGACCAACCGGCGGCGGAAGCCGCGACGCCCGAAGAGGCGGAGCAGTTGCTTGACGAAGAACTGCGCGCTCGCGCCGCGCGCTACGCCGCCGTGCTGCGCGCCGCGCAGGAAGTTGAGCGGCGCGAAAAACTGCTGGCGGCGCGGCGCGATGCGGCCGCCGTCGAGGAAGCCCCGGAAGAGGGCAGCCCCGCTTCGGTCGGCTTCCGCGCGCCGCAGCCTTACCGCCGCCTGCGCCCCGACTACCCGCCTGCCGCCTCCCGTCTGGAGCAGGAAGCGGTTGTCGATGTGTTGGTTGAACTCGACGTTGAGGGCGAGGTTAAAAATCTCGAAGTGATGCGCTGGGCCGGTTACGGATTGAACGAGGCGGTGGCTGCCGCCATCCGCCGGATGCACTTCCGCCCCGCGATGCGCGACGGCCAACCCGTGCCCATCCGCGTCCTGCTGCGTTACAATTTCCGCCGCCCGGCGAAATAGACGGGGAGAAGGGGTGAGGGGGAGAGCAGGCGATATGCAGACACTACAAAGAGATGGTTCGCATGAACTGATCCGGCGACGATTGCTGCGCTTCGCTTTTTTACTCTTTGCTCTTCTTTTTCTCCCTGTCCCCCCGTCTCCCCGTCTCCCCGTCGCGGTCGCCGCAGGCGCCGAGCGCGTAACGACCGCAACGCGCGAAGGGCGGCTCGCCGTCTTCGACGACGTATGGGCGACACTCGGCGAGCGGTATTACGACCCGCATCTCAACGGCGTGGATTGGTCGGCGCAGCGCGCGGCGCTCAGGCCGCTCGCCGCCGAAGCGCAGGGCCAAGCTGAATTCTATGCCGTCTTGCGCCGCCTGATCGGGCCTTTGCGCGACGTGCATACGCGCGTCTATCAGCCGGAGGAGCGTTCCGAATGGCAGCGCCCGCGGCTGCTTGATGTCGGCCTCGCGGTGCGCGAGATTGAGGGCGAGATCGTCATCACGAGAGTCGAGCGGAATGCCGCCGCGTGGCGTGCGGGTGCGCGCGCGGGCGACGCGGTGTTAAGCGTTGACGGGGAAAATGCTGCGGCGCGACTGGCGCGGCGGCTGGCGGAAGAAGGCGGCGCTTCGACCGCGCAAGCCGCGCGCCTGCGTGCGCTGGCGCGACTGTTCGACGGCCCTCTACATGAGCCGGCGACCGTCTTGGTGTCGGCGACTCGGGGCGGCGAGCAACGCACGCGGGCGGCGCTACTGCCCCGCGTGCTTCGCACACGCGAACCGTTGATCAGCGTTCGTCGCGAGGGTGGCTTCGCCGTCGTCCATTTTCCACTCTTCACGCAAGAGATTGTTATCGAGTTGATGCGCGCTCTGGAACGCGACGAACTGCGGAAGGCGCGCGGGATCATCATCGATCTGCGTGACAACGGCGGCGGCGAAGCTGAAGCGATGGCCGACATGGCTTCGGCTTTCCTGCCCGAAGGAATCGATCTCGGCCATTTCACAGACCGCTTCGGGCGCGTCACCTCCGCGCCGCAAACGCGCCGTACGCTGCTGCTCGCCGCCACTCCGATCAATAATTTTCACGGTCCGCTGGTGATTCTCACTAGTGCTCGCACCAGCAGCGCGGCCGAGATTTTCGTCGCCGCGTTGAAGGAAGCGGGGCGCGCTACCGTCATCGGCGAAACGACTTGCGGCTGCGTCCTCGGCATTCGCCGCCGCCACCCGCTGCCCGACGGCGGACTGCTCGACATTAGCGAGATGGACTTTCGCACCGCGAGCGACCGCAGGCTCGAAGGTGCGGGCGTCGCGCCCGACGAAGTGAGCCAACCGACGCGCCGCGACATCCGCGAAGGCCGCGATCCGGCGATCAAACGGGCGCTTGAGATATTGAAAGCGCAGGCTCGCAGCCATCGGGACACGTGAGAGATGACAAGCGTTGGCCTTTTCTTTTTGCGGCTTCGCCTTTTCCCACATCGGGCGGCGAAGCCGCGAAACCTAAGCGATATTTTCTCTCTCGCCTCTTAATGTTCTTTTCGCTTTCCACTTTCGCCTTTTCCTTTTAATATCCCTAGAGACCTGCGCGAAAGCTTTTTCGTTACCAACATTCAAACGGCCCGGTAGTTTTCCCATGGCGGTTAGTCTGCAACCCGATCTGGAAGAAGTGATTCGTGCGCGCGATTTCGTCGCGTTGCGCGGTGCGCTGAAGAACTTGCCGCCGCCGGAGGTGGCCGCGCTGCTCGAAGAGTTGCCGACCGAGGATCAAGTTGTCGCTTTCCGCATCCTGCCGCGCGAGACGGCCGCCGACGTTTTCGAGTATCTGAACCTTGAAGCGCAGGAACAACTGCTAAAAGCGATGGCGCAGGGCGAGGTCGCGGCCATTCTCAACGAGATGGCACCCGACGACCGAACGACGCTTTTGGAAGAGTTGCCGGCCACGGTGACGAAGCAGATGCTCGCGCTCCTGACGCCGGACGAGCGCGCCGTCGCCGTCTCGCTGCTCGGCTACCCGGAGGACAGTATCGGGCGGTTGATGACGCCCGACTACGTGCGCGTGCGCGAGCAGTGGACGGTGCAGCATGTGCTCGACCACGTCCGCAAGTACGGACAGGACAGCGAGACGTTGAGCATAATCTACGTCGTGGACGAGCGCGGCGTGCTGATCGACGACATCCGCATCCGCGAATTTTTGCTGGCCCAGCCGGACAGGCGCGTGGCGGACTTAATGGATCACCACTACGTCGCGTTGAAGGCGACCGACGATCAGGAGACGGCTGTCTCCGTCTTCCGCCGCGAAGATAGAAACGCCGTCCCCGTTACGGACTCGGCCGGCGTGCTGATCGGCATCGTGACGATTGACGATGTGCTCGATGTGGCCGAGGAAGCGGCGACCGAAGACATCCAGAAGATCGGCGGCATGGCGGCGCTTGAAGAGCCGTACATGCAAGCCGCTTTCTCACAGATGATCCGGAAGCGCGCCGTGTGGCTGATCGTCCTCTTCTTAGGCGAGATGTTGACCGCGACGGCGATGGGCTATTTCGAGGAAGAGATTCAACGCGCGGTCGTGCTGGCGCTCTTCGTGCCGTTGATTATTTCATCGGGAGGCAATTCGGGATCGCAGGCGGCGACGCTCGTGATCCGCGCGCTGGCGCTCGGCGAACTGACCTTGCGTGACTGGTGGCGCGTGATGCGGCGCGAGATTTGGTCGGGCCTCGCGCTCGGCTCGCTCCTCGGCCTGATCGGTTTTTTGCGGATTGCGATCTGGTCGCGGTTCTCGGACGTGTACGGCACGCACCCGCTGCCCGTCGCGTTCACCGTCGGCCTCACGCTCGTCAGCATCGTTCTCTGGGGCACGCTCGCCGGATCGATGCTGCCGTTTCTCTTGCGCCGCCTCGGTTTCGATCCGGCCGTCTCGTCCGCCCCGTTCATCGCCACGCTGGTGGACGTGACCGGCCTCGTCATCTATTTCAGCATCGCCGCCCTGCTCCTGCGCGGCACGCTGCTCTAAAGAACGCTGACAGGTGACAGGCGACGGATGACAGGATAAAATCCCGCTCTTGCTCTTCGCTGAATCATTCGTCAATTGTCACTGTTTTATGCCCCGTTCTCAATTCCAGAAGCAACTTGTGTTGCCACTCATCGCCGCCGCAGTCTTCGCGGCGCTCCTATTTCTCGTCGTTCCGCTATTCGCTCCGCTGTCGCTCTCCGCCGAGCAATTCCAGTCTCTACCTGCCGATCAGAAAGCGCAGCAGGAGATGGCGCAAGCTACCTCTGAGTGGGTCGGGAGACTCCTGAAGATCGCCTTGTTGTTGAGTCTGATGTTCGCGCTGGTGCGCGTCGTCAGCCACCTTATTTTCGTGACGCTGTTTCGCGCCCGCAAAGGCAAGGAAGCGCCGAGCCTCGTCCGCGACATCTTTTCGCTCGTCGCCTATATCCTTTTCACGACGCTGATC
>JACCRA010000357.1 GCA_013813825.1 Pyrinomonadaceae bacterium
CCGAAACTCAGTCGGTTCGCGGCCGCGCGGCTTTGGGTGCCGATGATGTCGTCATGAGCGAGCTTGACTGTTTATCCGTCCGCCGCGCAGCGGATGCCGGCGAAGGCGATGCGAAAGTGGCGGCGAAAGAAGTTGCGGAAGGAAGTTCGTAAGACGCTCGCGGTCGTCGCCCATGAGCCGCCTTTAAGGACGCGGTGATCCTCGTCGAACCACTCGGCGGAATACTCCGGATATGGGAACGGCTCGAAGCCGGGATAGCCGGAGAATTTGTCACTGGTCCACTCCCACAAATTGCCGGTCAGGTCGAGGCAGCCGTCGGCGCTCGTGCCTGCCGGAAAACTATCAACCGGAGTGGTCCCCCAAAAACGGAGATCGAAATTGCAGCGGACTTCTGACGGCGGCTCGTCTCCCCAAGCGTAGCGGCGCTTATGTCTCGGCCCCGCGCGCCCCGGCGAGGCTGATGCGGCGCGCTCCCACTCGGCCTCGGTCGGCAGTCGTTTCCCAGCGAAACGCGCGTAGGCCTCGGCCTCGTACCAACTGACGCCCGTGACCGGATGATGCCGTGCCAACGGCCGCTCGTTGAACATCGTGCGCTCAAGCCATTCGTCTCCATCGCGCCGCCAGTACAGCGGATGGGACCAATGCTCGCGCTCGCGCCAAGCCCAGCCGTCGTTGCTCCACCATTCGCGCCGCTCGTAACCGCCTTCGGCGACGAAACGCGCGTAATTTTCATTGCTCACCAGCAAGCAGTCGAGTTTGAAGGCCGGATCCAAGACCGCGTGCGCCGGCCGCTCGTTGTCGTAAGCGAAGGCGTCTTCGTCCGCGCCCATCACGAATTCGCCCGCCGGAATCTCAACCATGTCGTGCGGCGGCGGCGATGATGCCCCGACTTGTGACGGCGGCTCAATGCCGACCTGATTGCGCGCCATCCCTTCCGCCGGGCGCTTTTTCTTCGCGGGATCGAGCAGGTGTAGCAAGTAAGCGAGCGTCTCCTGATGTTGTTGCTCGTGTTCGAGGATGAGGCGGAAGGCATATGCATCGCGGCGCAGCAACGGGTGCGTGTCGTCGAAGCGGGCGCGTTCAAGGTGGCGCAGCACTTCCCCGCGCACGCGTGAGAGATAGTTTTCCATCTCGCGCCGCGCGGGCAAATTCTTCGACTCTTCGCGCGGCGTGGCGATAGGATCGAAGATGCGTTCGTAGAGCGCGTCTAATGGTTGGTCCCCTCGCACGCGCTGCAAAATCCAATAGCCCTCGAAGACACCGATGTGCGCGAGGTGCCACAAAACAGGCCGGAAGCCAAAACCCGGACTCTGGCGTAAATCCTCTTCGCGCGCGACAAGATCGAAGAGTCGTAGCGTGTTGGCGCGCGCCGCCTCTAGCGCCGTCGCGATCTCTTCGGCTTGCGAATCGATCATATGTGCTCCTTCCGGTGTGGACACGGCTACTGTCGCCGTGACAAAAAAAACAAGTTGACCGCGTAAGTTTAGCGAGAATCGGGGGAGACCGAATCATAGCTTAAATCCGCGCCAGCGCACGAAGAGCGACGAAGAACCAGCAACAGCATGTCATCGACCGAACATCTTGCGGACGGGGAGTCGCGCCTGAATATCCACACGCTCATCGAGGCGGACGCCCGCACCGGCTTCGCGGCGGATGTCAGACGCGGGCTGCGCTCTCAACCGAAGCGCCTCTTCCCCAAATATTTTTACGACACGCTCGGCTCCGTGCTCTTCGACGCGATCTGCCTGCTGCCTGAATACTATCTGACACGCGCCGAAGACGAGATTTTCGCGACCTCCGCCGATGAGATCGTGGCCGCCGCTGTCGCCGCGACAACAGCCGCGGTAGCAACCGGCGGCAGTGAGCAGGATGCGCCGCTAACGCTATTGGAACTGGGTAGTGGCAGCGCCGCCAAGACGCGGCAATTGATCGAGGCGTTGCTCCGGCGGCAGGACGAGCTACTATACGTCCCCATCGACATCTCCGCGCCGGCCCTGGAGACGAGCGCGCGTGTGCTCTTGCAGTCTTACCCGGCCTTGCGGATCGAGGGCTACGCCAGCGACTACGACACGGCGCTCGCACATCTCTGCCACAGTGCGGGCGGGAAAGTCGAAGGAAGCGGCGGCGGGCGGACGCTCGCGCTTTTCCTCGGCTCGAACGTCGGCAACTTCGAGTTGGATGAGGCCGAGAAATTTTTGCGGGCGTTGCGCGGCTGCCTCGGAGCAGGCGATGCGCTACTGCTCGGCGTTGATCTGAAGAAGTCGCGCATCGTGCTCGAAGCCGCTTATGACGATGCGCTCGGCGTTACCGCCGCGTTCAACTTGAATTTGCTCGCGCGAATCAACCGCGAGTTCGGGGCCGACTTCGATTTGCGCCAGTTCCACCACGTCGCTTTTTACAACGAGTTGGCCGGCCGCGTCGAGATTTATCTGGAGAGTTTGCGCGAGCAAGTCGTCCGCCTGCCCGCGCTCGACTTGGAAGTGTCATTCGCCGCCGGCGAGCGCGTCCACACTGAGCACTCGCACAAATATGATCTGGCGGAACTTGACGCCCTAGCTGCCCGCACCGGCTTCACACGCACGCGGACGTGGACGGATCAAGCCGGACTGTTCAGCAGCAACCTTTTTTCAACCGCCGCGCCGTCCGGCTTCTAATCACCCGGCATCAACACGCCGGGACAAGGATTTGCCGCAACGACGGCGACAACGATCCTGATTCACACGTGTCACACGATCAATCAGCAGAGACGCGCGCGGTGGACGACCGGAGAAAACAGCACGAAGAGCGAGACACGGCGGACGCGGGGCATTCGGGGAGAGGCGGGAGCGGGGCGTTTCCACTGCTGACTGATCCCGTGTCGCCGTCTGCAACGCCGCTGTTTGTGGAGAACTTGCAGCGCGGCGCGAAGCCGCCCGGCGAGTGGAAGTGCGGCGTCGAGTTGGAACTGTTCGGCTACGACGCGCGACGCGATCTCGCGCGACTCGATCCCGCCCAGGTGCAGCGCGTGCTAGCGGGCTTCGCGCCTTCGTCCAACGATCTGGTTTATGAAGATGGGACTCTCGTTGAAGTCAACGCCGGCCACGGAAACCGGCTGACGGTGGAGCCGGGCGGGCAAATCGAATTTTCCGGCGCTCCGCAACGCCGGCTCACCGATGTCGAGCGCGAACTGCGCCGCTTCCTCACGCGCCTCGGCGAGATCGCTGCGGCCGAAGGCTTTGTCTTTCTTGCTTGCGGCTTCGATCCGCTCCGCGCACTTCAAGAACAGCACTGGTTCCCCAAGCGACGTTACCGCGTGATGCGCCCCTACCTCGCGACGCGCGGCCGGCGCGCGTGGGACATGATGACGCGCACCTGCGCCGCGCAGACCAATCTCGACTACGGAACACCGGAAGACCTCACGAAGAAATTTTTACTCGGCAATCGACTTGCGCCCATTGTCACCGCCATCTTCGCCAACTCGCCATTTGAGAACGGCCAACCATCCGGCTACAAATCGACCCGCGCCGCCGCGTGGCTCGACACCGACGCTGATCGCGCCGGCCTCTGCCCGCCCGCGCTCATTGATACATTCACGCCTGAAGACTATGTCGCTTACGTCCTCGACGTGCCGATGCTCTTCGCGCAACGCGACGGGCACTACTTAGACGCGCCGACCGGCCTCAAGTTCGGCGACTTCCTCTCTCACGGTGCAAGCGGCCTACAACCCGTCTTCGGCGACTGGGCTGACCACTTGACCACCATCTTCACCGACGCCCGCCTCAAACAACACCTCGAACTCCGCAGCGCCGACGGCGGCAACCTCCAACTGACGCTCGCCTTACAAGCCCTCTGGAAAGGCTTGCTCTACGACGCCGCCTCGCTCGACGAAGCACTCCGCCTCGCACCGCGCCTGAGCCGCGTTGAGGCTTTCGCCCTCCGCGAAGCAATCGCCCGCGACGCTCTTGCCGCCAAAGATGCCGGCGTGCCTGTCCTCGCACTGGCAAAAGAGTTGCTCAGGCTCGCCGTCGAGGGATTGCGCCGCACAGCGCCGGACGAACTGCCCTATCTTGATCCATTGCGCGAGCAACTCATCGAAGACGAACTCAGCCCGGCGGACGTGCTGCTACAAAACTGGCACGGCTCATGGCACCGCTCGATGCGGCGCGTCCACGAGAGCCTGCGAATCGCCTGATTCGTTCGTCCGCCAACTGCGTTATACTGGCGCATCTCTCATCAACCGCCGGAGGTCACAAATATGGCGCTCGCACAACTCAAAATCTTGTCCACCCTCGAAGAATACCTCGCGCTGGAACGAGAGGCAGAGGTCCGCCACGAATATCTCGATGGCGAGATTTACGAGATGGCCGGCGAAAGCCTCGCGCATGGATACATTTGTACTAATCTCGCTGGTCAACTCTACACCCAACTACGGGGCACGCCCTGCGGTGTTCTAGCAAAAGATATGAAAGTGCTGAGCGGTCCCTACCTGAAAACTCGCCGCCCGGCGAAAGGCTTGTTCTCATATCCCGATCTGGTCGTGGTCTGCGGCGAACCGCAGTTTCACGACGAGCGGCGCGACGTGCTGCTCAACCCGACCGTCATCATCGAAGTCCTTTCGCCTTCGACCGAGGCTTTTGATCGGGGCGCGAAATTTCGACGCTACCGCACACATCTGCCGTCGCTCACTGACTA
>JACCRA010000428.1 GCA_013813825.1 Pyrinomonadaceae bacterium
GTCCAAGGGGAAATTTCTGTTATGAACAATTCAATTTATGTGCGGTTGATGTGTTTCCTGATGTTGTCGGCTTTGATTCTTACGCCGATCCGTCTGCCTTCTAAAATTCAGGCACAAGCAGCTCAAACGAATAACTTGACCGACCCGAAAGAGTTAGCGGCTTTTCTTGATCCGATTTTTGCCGAGCGAATGGAAAAGCTGCACATTCCGGGCGCGGTCATTTCGGTTGTCAAAGACGGCACAATAATCTTCACCAAAGGCTACGGCGTTGCCGACATCGAAAAGAAAACGCCCGTCGTTCCCGACAAAACAATCTTTCGCATCGGCTCGATTACCAAAGTCTTTACCGCGACGGCAGTAATGCAAATGGCTGACCGCGGAAAAATAAATTTGAATGCTGATGTCAACAAATATCTCACAGGCGAAAAAGTTCCGAACACTTTTTCGCAGCCGATTACATTCGCTAGTCTCCTCACGCACACTTCCGGTTTAGATGAAATCAGTCCGGTCAGAAGAACCGCCGACGAAAGCAAAATCATCCCGCTTGGTGAGTTTCTGAAAACTCGAATCGTGCGTCGTGTGCCGCCCGGCGAAGTCATCAGTTACAGCACTTACAATCCGGCTTTGGCGGCGTTGGCAGTCGAGCAAATCACCGAAACGCCTTTCAAAGTTTATCTTCAAAATAATATCTTCGAGCCGCTCGGAATGAATCACACAAGCATCACCGACGTTAAAAAGGAATACAAACAGGATTTGGCGACCGGCTATGAATACACTGAAAACAAATACCAGCCGCTTCCGTTTCAGTGGTTTCACACTTATCCGGCTTCAGACATCAACAGCACGGCAACCGATATGGCGCGGTTTATGATTGCCAATCTGCAACACGGCACGATTGACGGCAAACGAATTTTGAGCGAGAAAGCCGCACGGGAAATGCAGGCGACGCATTTTAGAAACCATCCGCGAATTCTGGGCTGGGCTTACGGTTTTTACGAATGGGAGCAAAATAATCTGCGCCTCGTCGGACATGGCGGCAGTATGGACGACGGTTATTCGGCTTTGATGACGCTTGCACCTGAGAAAAATCTGGGAATCTTTGTCGCCTGCAACACCGAATCGGGTGCTTTCGGTTTAGCGGAACAGGTGAAAGACGCATTTCTGAATCGTTATTTTCCCGCGCCAACAAAACCGGAAGTGCCGACGACGAAAAATCCGTCGCCCGCCGCGCTGAAAAAATTTGCGGGCAAATATCGCCCGATTATTTACTGCCATTCTTGCCCGCCGAATACTTCTTACGTTCCCGAACCGTTTGAGGTCAAGGTGACGGACGACGGGATGCTCTCTGTTTTTAACGGACGTTGGAAACAGATTGAGCCGATGCTTTTTGTCCGAGCCGACGGCAATCTAGCCGGACGGGTTCTCCTCGGATTTAAGGAAAACAAACAAGGCGCAATTGCCTATATGTTTCAGGATACATATTTGGTATCTGAAAAGGCTTTACCATAATCGAGCTACGTCTATCGCCGCCGCGTCGCGCCAAGTCATTGGACGTGAGGCGGAATCAGCGGCTTTGTTATCGCGTCGTCTTTTAACCCTTAACTTGTGGTGGCGGTTTCCGCCCACGTCAACTCCGTCGGAGTATCTCATGTGTATCGAATGCGGCGATGACGAGAAAGTAACGCGGCGGACTTTTCTCACCAGCGCGACGGCGGCGCTCGCAGGCGTGGCGCTCAGCGCAGAAGCGGCGGGACAACAGTCGCCGCTTACAAAGGCACTCGATGATCCGAACATAATCAAGGAGACCGTCACTTATCAGAGTGGTGATGACAACATCGAAGGTTATCTAGCGAGGCCGAAGAAAGCGGGACGTTACCGCGCCGTCATTATCGCGCATGGCAATCCCGGAGTGTCGGAGGACATTAAGAACGCCGCCGCGCAGATAGCGCGGGCTGGTTTCGTCGCTCTCGTTTATGACTGGGGCTCGAGTGCGCCGATGCCGTCTGAACAGAAAGAGTTAGAAAAGTGGCGGGATTACATTTTCAGGTATGAGTTCATCAGGCGACAAATGCGAGACGTGCAAGCAGGGATTGACTACCTCCAAGAACAAACCTTTGTTAAGCGCCAGCGAGTAGGGATGGTCGGTTTCTGTGGCGGTGGAAGATTGGCGCTTCTGTTCTCATCACAATCGAAGGACGTGCAGGCGATAGTCTCTTTTTACGGCGCCGTGCTGTATCACCAGCGCAAACACGGGACAGACCCTGTGCCGGATGTGATGGATGTCGTCAAACAGATCGCAGTTCCTGTGCAGGGGCACTACGGGGCACTAGACACAGTCGCGCCAGTGGCGGATGCAAAGTTGTTTGAGAAAGGGCTGCGCGCACAAGGAACACCGATTGAGATGTACTACTACGAAGGAGCGGGACACTCGTTCTACGACTTCACACGTCCGCAAGGCTCAGCCCCCGGCTTCGACCATAACCCGGCAGCCACCGCGCTCGCGCATCGCCGGATGATTAAGTTTCTCAAGCGTCATCTCTCTTAAAGCGACACCCGACTAGATCGGAAGTAGAGGTTTCATCTTATGAAAGTCATAGCCACGTTGATCCTGTGCATACCTGTTACCGCTTTACTGTTGCTGGCCCAAACATCAGCGCAGAACGCTCAAAGCAGCCGCTTCATCGCCGTCGAAGGGGCAAGTTTGCGCGCGCGCATGGAGGCGGCAGCTAAGAAGCATCGTGACGCGGGAGCGCAAACAAACTTCTGGACGGCTTACTCGTTCGACGTGCGCTCCGGCGTCGCCGTCGATCCCGGCGACGCCGTTCAATTCGCCGGCAGTATGAACTCTTACAGCGGCATGACCGTGTTCACTGGAAAGGTGAACGGGATGACCGTTGAGACAAAAAACTTGGGCGTCTTTACTTTGCACGAACCCGGCGGCGGTAAGCGGACACGCCTCGAAATTTACAACCTTGACAATCCACGCGAGTACGGTGGCTATCCTGTCTACTGGCTCGGACGCGGCGGCAACGAAGAGAGCCTCGCCTATTTGCGCGCCGTCGTTGAAGCGGATGAAGCGCACAAGCTCGTCGAACATGCCACAGTCGCCATCGCGCTGCACGACGATCCGCGCGTCGTCGGCATCCTCAAAGAGTTTGTGCGACGCTCGACGAGCCAAGAGGTCCGCAGCGCTGCTGTTCATTGGCTTGGAGACATCGGCGGCGAAGACGCGTTTCTCGCCGACCTCGTGCGCGACGAAGCAGAACACAAGCGTGTGCGCGAGGCGGCGGCCCACGCGCTTGGCCGAAGCGAGAATCCCGCGTCGCTCAACACTCTGACAAGTCTTTACGGAACAATCGCCAATCAAGAAGTGAAGAAAAGTCTGATCCATTCTATTTTCATTAACGCGAACGAAGCAC
>JACCRA010000430.1 GCA_013813825.1 Pyrinomonadaceae bacterium
CGTGCTTTTTTCCATCCGGCTTGTCTGAGTTCCTGCGCCACACGGGCGCTGGTCGCTTCATTCGTTCAAGCACAATAGGCGATGAGCCACGCCTCCTGTATGAGGCCGAGTTCTTTCGCGCGTTCGGCTACATGATCAGGCGGTAGTCGCACCGCACCTTGCGCTTGAGTCGCTTCCCCTTCAAGGCTGCGTTCGGTCCGCGCGTCGAGAATCGTCACCGGCTCGTTGGCTTGCCATAGCCAGCGTAATTCTTCAAGTGAGATGCTCTGCGAACCGACTGTCACCGTCTCGCTCCGCGCGTCAAGCTGACAAGACGCCGCAGCATTGGTCCCACATCTAGCAACGTCTTCACTGAGAGGTGAAGTCGCGGCGCGTACGAATGAAGTTGTGGCAACTGGCTGTTGGTCGCGTAACCCGTCTTGCTTGGGATGGGCGTCTTCTTCCGGTATCGCCGGCCCGGGACCGAACGGACGGGCAACTTCACCATCGGCGGCTTCGGCGCTCTCCTTCAGCGCCCGCTTCCGTGCGGCGCGCGCCAGCAGCATGGGTGAACCGCCGTGCAGCACGACCGAGACGAGTACCACCAGCGAGCAGTTGGCGAATAACTGCTCGCTGCCGGGCAGCCCGGCAAAGACCGGCAACAAAATTAACAATAACGAACTGAGGCCCCGCGGCCCGAACCACGCGATCAGCAGGCGTCCGCGCGTGTCCACGCCAGAGCCTAACAATGACAGAAGATAGACGGGCGTTCTAATCAGAAGGGCTATCGCCGTGAAAGCAAGCGTCGCCCCGTTGATGATCGTAAACCCGCTCCAGATCAGAGAACTTCCCAACAAGACAAAAGTAAAGAGCAGCAGCATCTCCGCCGTCACTCCGCCATATTCGACGAAACAATCGCAGAGTTCCACGTCGAGCGCGGCAATGGTCATCCCGGCGGCGAACGCGGCGAGAAACCCGCTGCCGTGGACGGCTTCAGCGGCGGCAAAGGCCGTGAACGCGACGCCGAGCGAGTACAGTGATTCGTAGTCGCGGCGCACGCCGAGACGTTTCCTAATCAGATCGAGCGCCGCCACTCCCACTAGCCCGATCAGTATTCCCGCGCCCGGTCCGAGGATAAACAGATTGAGACCGAGCTTGGCAAAACCAGCGCCTCCGAGTGGAGAACCTTGATTGAGAAAAACCATCGCGACGAGCACGACCGGCAACAGCACGACATCATTGAGGCCGCTCTCCAATTGCAGCGCGTGGCGCGCGTCTTCGGGAATATCGCGGCGGCGCAGCAATCCGCGCAGCAACACCGGGTCGCTGGAAGCGAGCGCCGCGCCGAGAATGGCCGCCCCGGCGACGGTCAATCCAAGCAGCCACCACCCAGCGAGCGCGATGAGCGCGGCATTGAGCAACGTGCCCGGCCCCAGCAGCCTGAGCGCCAGCGCGCCGCGCCGCTTCACCTCGGCGATGTTAAGTGAGACGGCATCGGTAAAGAGCACGAGCGCGAGACTCAAAGTCGCGACGACGCGCAACGCCGGAGAATCGAGCGTCAGGTTGAGCACGCCGAGGCCGAGGGGACCAAGCGCCGCGCCGAGCGCGAGGAATACGCCGACTTGCGGCAACCCGCTGCGCTCGATCAACCCCGAAAGCAGCGCCGATACCATAATGACGACGCCGATAATGGCGAGCGCGGCGAAGAACGATTCGGAGCTAAACGCATTCATCCCGAAGCCACCTCCATCTAACATAAAACGTCAGCCGTCAGCCGTCAGCAATCAGCGGTCAGCCGATCATGGATGATGCGATTCTTTCCGCTTTCGCTTCGGGTCTCCGGCGCGTGAGATGACTTTGTATTCGCTGAAAGCTGAAAGCTGATGGCTGAACGCTTACTCAGAACGAGATGCTATAACTCGCGCCGGGATGGCGCCCGCGCTCGAAGATGACTCCGAACTGGTGCCGCCCGTAAGTGTAATTCGCCGTCGGATGCACGCGCACGCCGTCAAAGAGAATAGTCGAAGACCAACGCTCTCTGAAGTTGATGTTCAAGCCGCCGATGAGTCGGAAGCGGTCTTCAAACGTGCCGTAGGCGACGCCGACGTAAGGCGCAACGGGCAGCCCTGTCGCGTGCTTTAGATTCTTACTAAACGTCGCATAAAACGACTGACCAAAGGGCGTCCCAATCCGGTCGGAACTGGTGCCGAGAATCAACGCCGGACGCTTGTGCGTCTCCGTTACAGCGACGACGTTCGCCAGCGGCGAGGCTTTCCCGGCCAGCGGATTGTATTCCACTCCGGCGGTCAGGCGCGGATGCAATCTGTAGGTCAGCGTGTTACGCCACCTCGCCCGGTCAATCGTATTCGCGATGACGCGCACGCCATATGTCCACTTATTTTCGTCTGCAAGTCCTGTCCCGCTCACGGCGCGACCCTCGCCTGGTCACAACGGTCAAGACGGAACTGACGATGCCTCACTTGGCTTTTGTTTGACGGAGGCCGCTTGCTCGCGTTCTTTCTTCCGTTCATTCGCCGCCGTCTTCTCGGCAGCGGCGAGCATCACGTCGATCTGCTTTTTCAAATCAGCTTGATTGACGATGCCGGAGATTACTTTCGCAACGCGACCGCTACGGTCGATGATGACCGTTCCCGGCAAAGCCGCGCCCAAGCCGAAGCGCATCATGTCGGCGGTGGTCGCGCCCATCCAGATGGGAAAGTTGATTTTCGTTTCTTTAACGAACTGCAAAACTTTGGCGCGGTCTTCCGCCTCGTCCGTTGATGCTCCGACGACTTGCACGCCGAGTGCGGCATATTCATTTTGAATCGCCGCCAAATCAGGCATCTCCTTGCGGCACGGCCCGCAATACGTCGCCCAGAAGTTCAGGACGACGATGCGACCTTTCAGCGCGCTTAACCGTTGCTCCGCGCCGAACAAATCTTGGAGCGTTAAATCAACTTCCTTGCCGGCGACATTCGCGGCTTCTTGTTCCGCGAGGCTTGGAGCGAGCACTTCCAAAGCATCGACGCGAATCACGCTCGCCTTTTTCTTCTGTTGCACCGCGCCTGTGACGGCGACGCGCTGGCCGACGAATTCGAGCCAATTCTTTCCGGGAAGGCGGAACTTGGCCGGCTCCAATTGATAGAGCTTGAACTGATCCCCTTCGCGCACGGCGAGCAACGTCGGATCGCCGCCTTCGACGCAGGATTTCGCTTTCAGTAAATCTTCCGCCGTGCCGAATTCAATTTTAGTGCGGTCGGCTTCCGCCCAACAGTCGGCGCAACACACGACTTGTCCCTCTAGACGCACGCTTGCCGCGCCCTGCGCCGCTGCTTGGACGACGCAGGCAACGCATAACAACAGACCTACAAATAATCGCTTCATTTCAAATTCTCCTTGAGCTAATGACAACAGAGCGCACGCCTCACCATTTCATCGCAATGGGAGCGCACAGTCTAAGCGCGACTGATGAGCCGGAGATGCTAAATGCGAAGGATGCCGAGCCGTTCAAACGGCGGGTCAGAAGCAGAAGGCGGAATTAAGAGCCGCGCCGGAAGGCGAAGGGCATGGTTGGTTGGCGACAACGGCGCGAAAGATTCTCGAATGTCGCCGCGCGTTTGCGATACGCGGACGGAGGATTGCCGCTCCGGTAGCACGAAGGATGGAGCTTCCATGATCGGGCAGTGCTCGCAATCATGAGAACCATCTGCCGCCGTCGCAACCGATGAAAGCGCCGGAGAGGTTTGAGATTGCCTCTCTTCATCAAGCGAACACAACGACACACAGGCTATGAATATCCACACGAAGCAGGCGGACAGCCAGAGGGCCAGA
>JACCRA010000438.1 GCA_013813825.1 Pyrinomonadaceae bacterium
GTGGGGACGGAATCGTACCCCGGCAAGCTGATCGTGATCGAGGGGACGGACGGCGTCGGGCGTTCGACGCACATCGCGCTGCTGCGTTCGTGGCTCGAATCGCGCGGGCACGCCGTGCTCGACACCGGGATGACCCGTTCGGTGCTCGCCGGTCGCGGCATTAAAGAGGCGAAGGAAGGGCATACCCTCGGTCGCCACACGATGCAACTTTTCTACGCGACGGATTTCGCCGACCGCTTGGAAAACGAGATGCTGCCCGCCTTGCGCGCCGGCTTCGTGGTGCTGACGGATCGCTACATCTATTCGGCGATTGCCCGCGCCGTGGTGCGCGGGGCCGACCCGGATTGGATGCGCGCCATTTACGGCATCGCCTTGGTCCCCGACGCGGTCTTTTACCTGCGAATCAGGTCGGCCGGAGAATTGGTGACGCGCGTTCTGTTTTCGGGGCGCAAGTTCGACTTCTGGGAGTCGGGCATGGACATGTATCTCGGCGAAGATTTTTATGACAGTTTCATCGAGTACCAGACGCGGCTGCTGCGCGAGTTCGACTTGATAGGCGGCGAGTACGGCTTCCGCGTGATCGATGCTTCGCAGTCGGTGCGAAAGGTAGCGACGGAACTGCGCCGCAGCGTGGCGCGTGTGATCGACGGGAAGCGGCCGGCGGCGAAGGCTGGCGGCAGTTTCGACTCCCCGGCTAAAACGTCAGACGCGGCGGCTCCCATTGAAGCGTCTGCTGCTGCGGTGACGGCGGCAACGAAACAGCACAACGACGGCGGGGAGGTTCTCAGCCAGTGAAACTCGCGGCTATCGACATTGGCTCGAACTCGATCAAGTTGGTGGCGGTCGATGCGGCGGCCAGCGACTCGTTCGCCGTGTTGGCGCGCGAGAAAGAGACGGTGCGGCTCGGCCATGACACGTTGCGCGAAGGCTTTCTCTCGCCCGCCGCGATCAACCGCGCGGCCGATTGTATTAAGCGTTTCCGCTCCATCGCCGAGGCGCGCGGCGCTGAACAGGTGCTCGCGATTGCCACCGCGTCCGTCAGAGAGGCGCGCAACGCACAAGAGTTTATCGACGAGGTCGAGCGGCAGACCGGCCTCGGCGTCGCTGTCTTGTCCGGCATCGAAGAGGCGCGTTTGATCGGGCTGGCCGCCGCGCAAGGGTGCGCGCCGCGCGACTCCACGCTCCTGAACATCGACATCGGAGGCGGCTCAACCGAACTGTCGCTGATGAAAGCCTCGACGCCCGTGGTGCTCAACTCGGTCAAACTCGGCGCGGTCGGTCTCACCGAAACTCTGATCAATAGCGATCCAATCAAGAGCAAGGAACTGCGCGCCTTGAAGGACGAGATACGCGCGGCGATGGAGCGGCCACGCCGCGAATTGCGCGGACACCAGTGGGAACGGACGACCGGCACTTCCGGGACGATCATCGCGATTGGCGAGAGTTTGCGCGCGCGTCAGGGTGAGAAAGTGCCGCCGGGCGCACAGCCCACGGGGGCGGAAATCGCGCTCGGCAAGCTGGCGAAGTTTAACGAACAGATCGCTAACATGGCCGTCGCCGAACGGCGCGAGTTGCCGGGCATCAGCGCGCAGCGTTCCGAGATTATCGTGGCCGGCGCGCACATCCTTGAAGGCGTGATGCGCGCACTCGACATCGAAGTGGTTCACACCTGCGATTACGCTTTGCGCGAAGGAGTGATTATCGATTGGCTGCGCGAGATGGCGGCCGCGGCGCGCCCGCCGGTGCCGGACATCATCGACCAGAAGCTGCGCGGCGTCCATGCCGTCGGGCGGCGGTTCGGTTACGAGGAAGAACACGCGCACCGCGTCGCCAGGTTCGCCGAAAAAATCTTCGACGCGCTGGCGCCTTCAGTTAATTTCACACGCCATCAACGGACGCTCCTGGCCGCTGCTTCCCTGCTTCACGATGTCGGTTATCACATCGCGCAGGAGTCGCACCACAAGCACGCGCTGTACCTGATCAAGCATTCGGAGTTGACCGGTTTCTCGGAAGCTGAGCGGAACGTCATCGCCAACATCGCACGTTATCACCGCGGAGCCACGCCCAAAGATCGTCATCCCGATTTCATCATGCTCCATCCGCGCGACCGCGAGTTGGTTGTCAAACTGAGCGCCATCTTGCGCGTGGCCGACGCGCTCGACCGCACGCATGAGAACCGCATCCGCGATATTCGCTGTGCCTACGAAGGCCAACAATTTCACATTCAAGTGCTCGGCGCGGGTAACTATGAACAAGAATTATGGGCGGCCGAGCGCAAGGCCGAGCCATTTGAACAGGTCTTTAATTGCAAACTAACTTTCAGCCGGCGCACACGCGCCATTCGTGCGTAACTTACCAATGGCGAAAGCAAAGGACATTGAGCAACTCGATTGTCACGCGGACGCGCGGGAAGGAATGCGACTCGCGTTGTTGACGCGCCTCTCGGAAATCTGTGAAGCGCGCGAAGCCGCCCTCGATTTTACG
>JACCRA010000451.1 GCA_013813825.1 Pyrinomonadaceae bacterium
CCTGTGGAAGAGAGCGCGAACACGGCACAGAGAGCGAGAGTCAGCACTGCAATCAACCAACGACGCGACATAATCAATCCTTAATTCATCAGCGCGGCTTTCAAAGCGAGCACGCCCAGCGCGATGAGCAGGCCGAGCGCGGCGCGGTATTCGCGGTAACGCAGGTACAACTCCGAGTCGAACTTGATCGCCTTCTGCCCGGCGGCACGGTACGGCGTCAGGCGCGGGAAAAAGAGCGGAACGGCTCGCGCGTAACGGCGGTAATCGTCGCCGAACAATTCCACTAACGTCTGCGCTTCGACGCGCATCACCGGCAAATAGATGCCAAAAAAAAGGAGCGCGAAAGCGCCGCCCAAGAGCAGCCAGCGCCCGGCCGCGACGGTGAAGCCAAGACCGAGAATGAAACTGCCGAGGTAGAGCGGATTGCGTGTGAAAGCATAAGGGCCGGAGACGGCGAGGGCGTCGTTCTTTCTGATATGCCCGCTCGCCCACGCGCGCAGGAGCAGCCCACCGGCGGCCACTAACGCGCCAATCGCAAGCGTCAACGGGCGCGGCCGGGCCAGCAACATGAACACGGACGCGCACGCGAAGCCGAGCGGCACGCGCCAACGCTGCATCCATGTCCCGCCCTTACGCAAAAGATACCATCTCCAATAGCTGAGTTTTCATGTTCGGCGTTAGGCTTGAATAATCTCTAAGTGTTGAGGTTGAACTACTCGCTTTAACCTCTCTTCCACTGCAAGCAGCACGCGCTCGACTTCGATGTCCATGCACACCCATTGCGAACAGGCGCGGCGGTGGCAATCAACGCGGCACGAAATATCTTGACGATCAACATAAATGTCTTCATTGCGCGGCGAGCCGTTGCGCCACCATTCCGTCGGGCCGAAGAGGCCAACGACGGGCGCGCCCGCCGCGATTGCCAAGTGCGTCGGGCCGGTGTCGCCGCCGACATAAACTGAGGCGCGACGCGCGAGGGCGACGTAACCTTTCAAGGAAAGGCTCACGATTTGCGCGCCACCTTCCTGACTGTGGCGCACGACCGTCTCGGCCAACTCCTGTTCCCCCGGTCCGAAAGTGACGAGCGAGCGCAGTTGAAAACTTCTCCACAACTTATCGGCGAGCGCGCCGAAACGCTCGGCGCTCCATAGTTTGGTCGGCCACCCGCCACCGGGATTGAGAATCGCGAATCGTCCGCCGGCCGCCCGTGCCGCCCTGTCAGCTTCGCGCTCACACTCGCGCGAAACTGACAACGGAAACTCGAACTCTGAAGCGTCTTCCGGCACATGGATACCGAGCGCGGCTGAGGCGAGCGATAAATTTTTACGGATGACATGTGCGCGCGGCAGGACGGGAAATGTTTTGGTTAGTAAGAAGCGACTGGCCGGTTCGCGCAAGTGTTCGCGCGCGAAGCCGTAACAGTGAGACGCGCCTGAGAGGCGTGTGATGAAAGCGGATTTAAGAAGTCCCTGAAAGTCTAAAGCCAGATCGAAGGCCGAGGCGCGTAGCCGACGCAACTGCTGACGCGGTGCCAGCAGCGTCTCCCCAGACACCGGCCAGCGCCTCAGCGCCTTCGTGTCGATTTCGATGAGACGATCCACGAACGGGTTGTCCCGCAAAATCTCTGCCGACCGCCGCTCCACCACCCAAGAAATTTCCGCACGCGGCAACGCCCGCCGCACCGCCGCCAACGCCGGCAAGGTGTGAACAATGTCGCCGATACTTCCAAGTTTAACGATTAAAATTCGCATAACCACAGTGACGAGTGACAAGTTAAAACCAAGAGCTTGTCATTGCTCGTCACTGGTCGCTGTTTTCTCGACCGGCCGGTTGAGTTGGATGACCATGTGCGAAGACGAGTGGTCTTTCGGATCGCCGACGATGGCGACGCGCCCGCCGTAGGATCGCACCACGTCGCGTTCGGGAACGGTGTCAATCGTATAGTCGGTCCCTTTGGCGTGAACGTCGGGGCGGATCGCGAGGAGCAACGCCGCGACCGTCGGCTCGTGAAAGATCGTGACCATATCGACGGCGCGCAAGGCGGCGATCACTTCGGCGCGTTCGCGTTCGCAAACGAATGGACGACCCGCGCCTTTCAGCGCCCGCACCTGCTCGTCGGCGTTGATCCCGACGACCAGCAGATCGCCGAGCGCGTTCGCCGCTTCGAGGTAGCGGACGTGCCCGACGTGCAGCACGTCGAAGCAGCCGTTGGCGAGCACGACGCGCGCCCCGTTCTTCCGCGCAATCGCGATCCGCGCAATCAAGCGATTGCGCTCGATGATGCGCGTGCCGGCTTCGGCTCTCGGTTGTTCGTCAGTCAAACCCATAACTGTCACCAACCCGCTCGCCGCTAATCAGGCATCTCTTTAAGAGAGGCCAGTAACTCCTGCGCGGTGACGACGGCCGTGCCGCGCTTCATAACGACGATGCCGCCGGCGTGGTTGGCGAGGTGCGCGGCGTCGGTATAGCTGGCCCCGAGCGCCAGCGCCAGCGCGTAGGTGGCGATCACTGTGTCGCCCGCGCCGGTCACGTCCACCGCCTCACGCGAGCCGACAGCGGGGAAGTGCTCCGGCTCGCGTCCGAGTTCGGCGAGCGTCATGCCCTGATTACCGCGTGTCACTAGTAGCGCCTGAAAGCCGAGCCGTGCGCGCATCTCTTTCGCCGCCGCTTCGAGCGCGGCAGTGTCGCCGATGCGCCGACCCAACACCTGCTCGACTTCGTCTTCGTTAGGCGTCGCCGAAGTCAACCCGACGAAGTCCAGCAGGCGGAAGCGCGAATCGACTAGCACCGGCACCCGGCCCGCCGCCTTGATACCCCGCAACGTCTTAGCGATTTCGGCCCCCGCCACGCCGTAGTTGTAATCAGAAACAATCACGGCGTCGGCGGTGGCGATGTTTTCATTCAGGCGCGTCGCCAGTTGCGCCCGAATGCCGTCGTCGGTTAAGGGCGCGCTCTCGTAATCGACGCGGATCACTTGCTGGCGCATCGAATGCGCCTGGCCGGCGAGGATGCGGACTTTCGTCGCCGTGCGCTGCTGCGGCGCACGCACGACGCCGCGACAATCAACGCCCATATCGCGCAGGCGCAGCACCAATGCCTGCCCCGCCTGATCCTGTCCGACCACTCCGATTAGCGCCGCGCGCGCGCCAAGCGCCGCTAGATTAGCCGCGCAGTTGGCCGCCCCGCCCGGCACTGTCTCCGTCCGCTCGTGCCGCAAAATCATGACCGGAGCCTCGCGCGAGACGCGGCTGATCTCGCCGTAGAGAAACTGATCGGCCACCAGATCGCCGACGACGACGATCCGCCGCTGCGGAAAAAAGTTGACCAAAGCCGTGAGGCGTTCTTTCAGAGAAATGGCTTTCATAAGTCGAAGGTCAGAGGTCAGAGGTCAGTGCTGCTAGTCACTGTCCTCTCCCCGCTCCCCGCTGCTTTCATTATCGCGTGCACCGCTGCGAGCAAATCTTCGGCGACGAGGTCGGGGCTGTGTTGCCAAGCGTCGCGTTGGTATTCCCATTCGCCGCGCCCGTAGCCGCTCAACACCAGTGCGGCGCGAATGCCGGCGTTGCGCGCCAACTCCGTATCACCGTAGCGGTCGCCGATCATCCAACTGGCATCGAGATCGATGTCAAAGTCCTGAGCCGCGCGCTGGATCAGCCCGGGCCGTGGCTTGCGGCAGTCGCAGTCGAGTTGGTAGGGCGGCGCGCCGACCGTCGGATGATGCGGGCAATAATAGATCGCGTCCAGCCGCGCGCCGCCGCGCGCCAGTTCGTCGCTCAACACTGCGTGTACCGCATCGATCAACTCTTCGGCGAAGTAGCCGCGCGCCACGCCCGCTTGATTCGTGATTAAGATCGCCAACCAATTTGCGTCGTTCAACAGTTTGACGGCTTCGGCCGCGAAAGGAAAGACGCGGTAACGCGATGGATGATTGACGTACCCGACCTCTTCGGAGATGGTCCCGTCGCGGTCGATGAAGACGGCCGGGCGCTTCAACTCACAACCTCCAGACCGGGCGCGCGGCGAGTCATCCTCTCAAGCAGTGACACGGCGCGGGCGAAAATTTCTTCCGCCGAGATCGCCGTCATGCAGCGATGATCAATCGGACAGTCGCGCAGCATACACGGCGCGCAGTCGGGCGGGCGACGGACGACTTCCGCGCTTGGTCCAAAAGGTCGCGTCGTCGCCGGGTTGGTCGGCCCGAAGATGACGAGCGTCTGAACTCCGAGCGCCGCCGCGATGTGGGCGGGGCCGGTGTCGTTGGTGATGAGCAGATCGACGACGCGCAACACGGCGACCGTCTCCGCAAGGCTCATTTCTCCCGTCAACACCGTCGGGTGTTGGCGCATGTGAGCGGAAACTTGCTGTGTCACGTCCGATTCTTCGAGTGCACCGATGATGATGACCTGTGCGCCCGCCTGCGCGATCAGTTGATCGGCCAGCGCGGCGTAGCGTTCCGCCGGCCAACGCTTCGCGCGGCTGTTGGTCGAGCCGGGGCAGAGGACAACGATTGGTTGATCCCGCTTGATGCCATAACGCCGCAAGAGTTGCGCCGCCGCGTCGCCACGTGCTGGCGCGACGTGCAGCGCGAAATCAGGCTCGCGCACTGCCACGCGCGGAGCGTCGCCGCTCTGTGCCAGCAGTTGTTCAATTTCTCTAACGAGCTGCCGGTAGTAAAGAACCTCATGCCGCTCACCGCGCCACGCAGGGGCAGCGAAGGGATGCGTGAGTAGCCGGCGACGATTCTGTGTCGCATAGCCAACGCGCAACGGCACGCGCGCGGCGGCGGCGATTAACGCTGGGGCGAAAGCGTTCGGCAGCAGCAACGCGAGATCGAAGCGCCGTCGCCGCCACTCCCATATTTGTCGCAGCCAAGAGCGGGGCTGGTTCGCTTCGTCCGCAACGAGCAGCACATCGTCGATGAAGTCCGCGCCCTCGAAAATGTCTCTGGCCCACGGTCGCGTGACGAGCGTGATGTGCGTGGCGGGCAAGAGTTGTCGCAGATCGCGTAGCGCCGGGACAGTCATCACCGCGTCGCCGACCCAGTTGACGCCGCGCACCGCCACGCGCTCGATGTGCTGTGAATTGAAATCTCGCAACGAAAAATCGCGGGGCCACATTAAAGGTCAGGCCGAAAGATGAAATGAATGCTCAAGTCAGTTCGTTCGCCAGTCGGCTTTCGCTCTTGCAAATTTTGAGCTTGCTGCTATGCCCCGGCAACTCATAACAAACTCCGCAGTCCTTCTTCAATGCCAATTTCCGGTCGCCAATGCAACTCTTGGCTGACCAACGCCAGATCGGAAATGTAGTTCATCGGTGTCGGTGCGGGAAGTCGCGCGGACTCGTCGATGTTCGGCGTCAACTCTATCAAACGCCCGACTGTTTCCACGATACCGCGTAGCGAGACGGCGTTCTCGCGTCCGCCGCCGAGATTATACAGCCCGCGTTGCACGTCCGAATCGATAAACGCTCGGCACGCCCGCGCGAAGTCATCGACGTGCAGGAGATCGCGCACCGGCTGGCCGTTTGCCGGCAGCCGGTGCGGCCACCCGCGCTTGACCGCTTCGACGTAGTGCGACACGAAACCGGACTCGTTGCCCTCAGACGGGCGGGCGTAAACTGCCGAGAGACGGAAGACACACGCGCGCAAATTTCGCGCCGCCGCATAGTAATCGACGTAACGCTCGCCGATCAGCTTTGACCATTCCAGCGGCGACTGCCCGCAGTAATCCGTCTGGCAACTCTCCGGCACTTCCGTATAACCTTCGGCGAACGAGCCGTAGACGTCTTTCGTCGAAGCGTAGATGAAGACCGCGCCCTCGCGCACGTGTCGCAGCACGTTGGCCGTTCCTTCCGCGTTCGTCTCGAAGCACGTGTCGGCCGCCTCAAGGCTTTTATCCAAGTGCGCCGCGAGGTGAATCACCGCGTCGTACTCGGCGACACGACCCACCGAGAACGGATCGAGCACGTCCAGATGCGAGCGCCGCGAGAAATCGTCCGCGCCGAAAAAGCGCCGGACGTGTGTGCCCAA
>JACCRA010000464.1 GCA_013813825.1 Pyrinomonadaceae bacterium
GTCGAACCCCCGCGCCCCGCCGAAGCGGCGCGTCCGCCGGTGGTGAGGCGGCGTTGGGAATACTGCTCGCTGACGCGGGCCGGCAACGTCGGCGCGACGCGCGGCTCCTACTGGATCAGCTACTTCAATGAAGGGGGCGTTCAAGTCTCCGTCGTCGAAGAGCAGGTCACCGAATCGCACGGCCCCGCCAAAGCCATCTCCCGCCTCGGCGACGACGGCTGGGAAATGGTCGGCCAAGGCCCGCTCGAAATCCGCCAAGGCGCGCTGCCGGCGATTTATTTCAAGCGGCTGAAACAATAGTTGGGCGCAACAGTTGTGTGATTATGAATATAACCCAAAGAGACGTTGACTTAGTTAATGCAGAGGAATTCGACATCTGGGCTTTTGGCAATGAAATCTTATACAACCTCTGTCGAGATCATCCCGAACATAAAAAACCTGATGTCGTTGCCGCAAAAATATGGCTTATCGGGAGGGCTTATGCTGCGGCGGTAGAAAGGCGGAAAAATAAGGCTGCAAACGATCCAATCACTAACGATGCCTTTTATAAGGAGAAGGTAGTCCCAGCTATAATGAAATCTAAGTTGGATGAGAAACTTGATTCCTTACGACAATTCTCAAACATAGACGAGCGCAGTATTGGTCCTGTGTTGGAAGTTCATTATTATTTTGTTGACCTTCTCCATAAAGATGTTACTGACCTTTATAAGCGGTCTCTTGCGTCAAAGTATTTGCACTTTCATAAACCGAAGCTGTTTTATATCTATGACAGTATGGCTAACGCAGGTTTGTCGAAAGCGATGCCGAAATATAGAGGTAGGAAGGTTTCTAGCGACGGAAAATTTGATGCGGCGTATTCCAGTTATTCTTTCAAGTTGCTTGAACTTCAGAAAGAGATAAAGCAAGAGTTCGGTGAGCAGCTTACTCCACGCCAACTTGATAGAATACTTCTGACATTAGGCGCTAAAGGGGTGGCTTGAATATAAGCGGGTTACGCCCAATAGGTCCTTGCAGCGGACGGCGGGATAGCGTGCTTGTTATGTAACTTTGTTCCGCTCAGGTTGTCGCAGTTCGCCCGCCGCCGCTGAAGTCCAGCGTTGGGCGGCTGCGTTGACGTATTCCTCAGAGATAGGAAAATGGCTGTGGAGGTACTATGAAAAAGCTGAAAGCTGTGAAAGAACTCAAAGTTGAACGACCGCCACGGGCCGTTGTGTCTGAGAAGGAAGCCTTAAAGCGCATGAAAGAATTCTCCAAGCGGAAGGAGCGATTTCTTGCCACTGCTCGAACGGGTCAGAGTTGAAGTGTACATTCCCGATTTGCCTGCGGCGGCCTATCGCAATCTGCTCCTGTCTTTCGAGGAAGAGTTCACCCATGTGTTCGGCTCGTTAAGATCGTCGCGTTCAAGATTGCGGCTTGAAATAGAGCGCCATCCCCGCGCCGAGGGCGGCGAGGAGGAAGCCGACGTACACGAGCGGGTTGGGCGCGACTTTGGACGGCATGAAACTGGGTGTTGGATGTTCACCTCTGGCTTGATGAAAGCTGTTGGCTGACGTACAGTGCTTCTGTACAGGTAATTTCGTGGAGTTTTGTATGCCAAATCAGACGACCTATACCAAAGCGCGGGCCAATTTAGCGAAGCTCTGTAATCAAGTGGCGGCGAATCGGGAGATCATTATTATCAACCGGCGCGGGGCTGAGGATGTCGCCTTGGTGGCGGCGTCGGAGCTTTCAAGTTTACTGGAGACAGCTCATTTACTCCGGTCTCCGAAAAACGCCCAGCGTCTCTTGTCAGCGTTGAATCGCGCTCAAGCTCGAAAGATGAAACCCCAAAGCGTAAAAAAGTTACGTCAGGAGACGGGGCTTGACGCAAAAGAATAAAGTCCAGCGCCGGCAGCAACCGGAGCGGGACGCAGTCTTCCATCCAGAATTCCGAGATGATTTGCGGCATTGGGTAGCGACGGATCGTAAAGTTGCCCTTCGGGCTTTCGATTTGATTGAAGCAGTGATGCGCGATCCCTTCGCCGGAATCGGTAAGCCGGAGCCGTTAAAATACCTTGCGGCGGGCGCATGGTCGCGGCGCTTAACACAAGAGCATCGTCTTGTGTATCTCGTGAGCCATGACCGCATAGATTTTCTACAAGCCCGGTATCATTACTGAAACGCCGTATCCAATAACACCATGCAGCGAGCCGCTCATATTCATGATTGCGGCTTGAAGTAGAGCGCCATCCCCGCGCCGAGGGCGGCGAGGAGGAAGCCGACGTACACGAGCGGGTTGGGCGCGACTTTGGGCGGGTGGAGCCACATCGAGACGAGGACGTTGACGACAGGCGCGCCCGCGAAGACGAGCGGCATCACGTAGGTCGGCAGACCGCCCGAACGAAACGCGAAGATGATGCAGACCGCGCCGATAGCGCCGAGCGCGCCCCCCAACGTCGCCGCCACGGAGCCTTTCATCGTGAAGCCCGAAAGCTGCCCCTGCGACGACAGCCACGCGACGGGAACCAACACGCCGATCAGAAAGTAAGCCACGCCGACACACAGCAGCGCCCGCATCGGATTCCCCAGCAACACCTGCCCATTATGCAGCGCCGGCCCGTACAGCCCCCACGCCAATGCCGCGCCGAGCGCGAAGATGATCCAGTACATAGCAGTTTTCAGTTTTCGGTTTTCAGTTTTCAGCTTAACGGCTCTCAGTTTTCGGTTATCGTCGCCAGTCCACGGAAGATTGTTCGGGAAACTGAAAACTGAAAACTGTCCTCAGAACACGATTCGTACGCCCAATTGAATTTGGCGCGAGGGCGTGGCAGTGGAGCGAATGCGGCCGAAGGTCGAGACGTTCGGGCCGATGCCGGCCGCTTCCGTCTCCGCGCCGGAGAAGCCGGTCAGGCTGGGCGGCGAGAAGTTGGCGCGGTTGAAAAGATTAAAGGCTTCGACGCGAAGTTGGATGTTGCCGGCGTCGCCGAGCAGGCGGGACCAGCGCGTGTTTTTAACGGCCGCCAAGTCGAAGCTGCGGAAGTTGGGGCCGATGAACGCGCCGCGTCCGAGCGTGCCAAGCGTGCCGGCGGGTTGCAAGATGAAAGCCGCCGGATTGAAATACTGTTCAGGGCGATTGGTGACGGCGGTTTCGTGCGTGAAGCCGGGCGCGAGGCTTGGGCGGTCGAAGCCAATGCCGGGGCCGAGCGAGGGGGACCAACGCGAGCGCGAGCGGTTGTTCTGGACGAAGACGGTCAGCGGTTGCCCGCTTCGCATCTGGCTGATGCCGGCGAGTTGCCAGCCGTCGAGTAAAGTCTTGGCCGCGCCCATCAGGTCTTTCGCTCCGGGGATGTCCCACGTGAAATTGACGACCCAGTTGTGTTTGGCGTGAAAGTCGGCCAGCCCTTTGTTGTAGTTGAAGCCGGGAAATTCGGGGAAGGCCGAAGTCGTGCCGTTCGTCGCGTCGGAGAAGAAGGTGGAAGCCTGCGTGGTGTCGATGTTGCGCGAGAAGGTGTAAGACGACTGGACGTTGAAGCCCTGATTCCAACGCTTGCGGACTTCAAAGACCAGTGCGTTGTACCAAGAGTTGCCGTCGCTGCTCTTCAGTTCGATGGTTGAGAAGGCGGTGTTGGCGCGTTGCCCGGTCAGCGAGAAGAAAGGCGTGCCGTCAGGCCGGATGGTCGGGACGGAGATGTTCACGTCGCCGCTTCGCAACAGATGAACGCCGCGCGAGCCGGCGTAGCCGACGGTGGCGACGATGTCGAACGGGAGTTCACGTTGCAGACTCAAGTTATAGACGTGGAGGTTCGGGTTTTTCAGATTGTACTCGACAGGCCGGATCGAATTGCCGCTGCCACATTGAAGCGAAGCGACCGGAAAGGTCAGCGGGCATTGCGCGGTGTTGGCGATAATGATGCGCGGCGTGGCCGGCGGGTTCGTCACCGTCACGATCAAATTCTGCTGGTTGTTGGTGTTGAAGTAGAGGCCATAGCCGCCGCGTAAACTGGTCTTGCCGTCGCCGAAGACATCCCACGCGAAGCCGACGCGGGGCGAAAGATTCTTCTTCGTCGGGTTCTCGTAAAGCTGTCCGACGACGGGCGCGCGATCCGAAAGGTTGATCAGCGCGGAATCACGGCCGTAGAGATCGATGGGTTGCGTGGCGAATTCGTAGCGCAAGCCGGCGTTCAGGGTTAAGCGCGGGTGGACTCGAAAACTGTCCTGCGCGTAGAAGCCGAAAAGCGTGAAGCGCCAGTAGCGGTCGAGCGCGCCGTTCGGGGGCAGGCCGATGAATCGTTGCGGAGTGCTCGTCAGGAAGTTTCGCAAACTGGCGAAAGTGTAAGTGCCGAGCGAAAAGGTCGGGTTCACCATGTTGTCTTGATACCGCTCGGCAAGCGCACCGAATTTCAAGAGATGTCGCCCGCGCGTGTGAACCACGCCGTGTTCGAAGCTAAAGACGTTCTGCGTCAGCCGGAGGTTGACGGACGACTGTGGGCCGAAGCGCGGGATGCCGGCGATGTCGATGTTGCCGATAGTGTCTCGGCCCGCGATGAACGGCTGCAACTGTTGCGTGGTGCTCGACTCGATCTCCTGCCCGATGCGCGTGCGGCCGAAGCCGAAGCGGGAGGTGTGGAGCGTGCGCGCCGATTGGATGAAGCGGTGCTCGGCGGTGAAGAACTGATTACGCGACAGGAATGAGCGGGGAAACTGCGGAAAGTCGGTCGGCAAAGCCTGATCGGCGTTGTCGAAGGTATAGCGCGCGAATGATTGGTGGAAGTCGTTCCAGTTGTGATCGACGCGGCCCTGCGTGAAATGCTGTGTCACCTGCCGGTTGAAACCGAAGTTATAGGCCGCCAGCCCGCCGCCGAGGTTCGGGCCGTTCGGCAAGGGAAATTCGTCGAGGAAAGGTCTCACCGCCGGATTGATCGTGATCGGGTTTGGACTGCCGGGCAGGATGCCGTTGCGCGCGTTCAAATCGGGCACGACGGTCGAGATGGTTTGTCCTAATTGCTCTCGCAAAGCTTCGTAGCCGAAGAAGAAAAAAGCCTGATCCTGTTTGATTGGTCCCCCGAAGCTGCCGCCGAATTGATTGCGCTTGAATTCAGGTTTCCGCGCGCCGTCGAAGAAGTTGCGCGCGTCGAAGTTGTCGTTGCGGTGAAACTCGTAGAGCGAGCCGTGAAACTCGTTCGTCCCCGACTTGCTCAAGGCGTTGATCTGCCCGCCGGAGTTGCGCCCGAACTCGGCGCTGTACGAATTGGTCTCGACGCGAAACTCGCGAATTGTCTCAATGCCTAAGACCGTCCCGGCGGCGCTTCCCGCCGGCCCGTTGGTGAAATCATTCTGCGGCGTGCCGTCGAGTAAATAGACGTTCGAGCGCGGGTCTTGCCCGTTGATGCTGGTCCCCAAACCGTGCGCCACGACCGAGCCGCCGTC
>JACCRA010000466.1 GCA_013813825.1 Pyrinomonadaceae bacterium
GTGCAACTTGAGCGCCTGCGCGCGTTGCTCATCGAGCGTAATATCACGATCACGCTCGATGACTCCGCGAAGAAACTTCTCGCGCGTGAGGGGTACGATCCGATGTACGGCGCGCGTCCGTTGAAACGCGCGATTCAGACCCTGATTCAAAATCCGCTGGCGACTAAGTTATTAAGCGGTGAGGTGGTGCCAGGGCAGACCGTGCGCCTCTCCGCCGACGGCGATGGAATGAAGTTTACGTCCGACGGCGCGGCCCCCGTCGTCGCCACCGCCGAAGCAGCAGGCTAAACCATTCAAGAGTGACAGGACAATGCCGGACGATTGCGGATTGCGGATTGCGGATTATCAAACCAACTCACGATGTGTGTGTGCTTCTTCCATTCCGCAATCCGTAATCATCTTGTCACCCGTTATTCCTGAATATTGAAGGGACTTGATAATGGCACACAAGTGGAACATGATGCGCGACCTTGAGATTTTACAAGAGCGGATGAACAGTCTGTTCGGCGAGGTCGTGCAGCGCCGTCCGCGTCCTGACGACGCGGGCGAAGCGGAGATCGAACACGCCGACTGGCATCCGGCGGCGGACGTCTACGAAACTGACAAAACGTATTTAGTCGCGCTCGACCTGCCCGGCATCAACCGCGACGGACTGGATGTCAGCATCGACGAAAACAGATTGACGATCCGGGGCGAGCGCAAGTCAACCGCGGAAGAAACAAGTCAGCGCCGCGCCGAGCGTGTCTTCGGGCGGTTCGTCCGCAGTTTCACGCTGCCGGCGTCTGTTGACCGCGAGGCGATCACGGCGGAATATAAGAATGGCGTGCTCCGCTTGCGGCTCCCGAAACGCCTTGAACAACAACCGCGCCGCGTGGAAATCAAAGTTTCGTGAGTCGTCCGTCGTGAATCGGCAATGGACGAAAATCGTTCTGCTGTCAATTCATGGTTTATTATTCACTACTCACGATGAAGCTATCTTTCCTTAAAAAGAATAAGAGGAACAGTATGGAAGAGAGACAAGCGGGCGAAGCGAGCCGCGTGGCGGAAGAACTGGAGCATGAGGGAGGCGAGCGGATTCGTGTCACGGACCGTCGGCGCGTCAACCTCGACGAGACGGCAGGCGGCGCAGCCACTCCGACGCCGAACCTTAAACCGAGTTACGTCGAGGAATTGGAAGCGCGGACACAGGCAGCGGAGCAGAAGACGGCGGATGTGCAGGCGCGATTCGAACAGGTGCGCGCCGAACTCAGGCGTGAGACTGACGAGACGCGGCAGCGTCTGAACCGCGCCGCTGAGGAACGTGTCGCCCGCGACAAGGCGGCGTTTATCTCTTCACTCCTGCCGGTGATGGACAATTTCCAGCGAGCAATGGAGGCGGCTGAGAAGAGCGACTCGATGGGGGCGCTACTCGACGGCTTACGCGGCACGCTGAACGGTTTTGCGAACGCCCTCGCAACCGCCGGTGCCAAACCGATAGAATCTCTCGGAATGCAGTTCGACCCGGAACTACACGAAGCGGTGGACACCATCGAGGTCGAGGCCGGGCGTGATGGATTGATTACGGCTGAACACACTCGTGGCTATCGGATGGGCGGGAAACTTTTGCGCCCCGCGCGGGTCCAGGTCGGGCGCGCGCGCGGCGAAGCACAAGGGGCGGCGGAATAATAGTTTTCACTCAACGTAAGGAGAATAATATAAGTGGCAGCGAAAGACTTGAAGTTCAGAGAAGAAGCGCGGCGCGCGATGCTCCAGGGCGTCAACACGCTGGCGAATGCCGTTCGTGTGACGCTCGGCCCGCGCGGGCGCAACGTTGTACTCGGCAAGAAATACGGCTCACCGGTGATCACCAAAGACGGCGTCACGGTCGCGAAGGAGATCGAGCTTTCCGACCGGTATGAGAATCTGGGCGCGCAGATGGTTAAAGAGGTCGCGACCAAAACCAACGACACGGCGGGCGACGGAACCACGACGGCGACCGTGCTCGCGCAGGCGATTTTCCGTGAAGGCGTCAAGAACGTCATGGCGGGTGCCAACCCGATGGCACTACAACGCGGCATTCAGTTGGGTGTCGAAGCGGCGGTCGCCGACATCGAGCGGCAGTCGAAGAAGGTCAAGAGCAAGGCAGACCTCTCCAATGTTGCCAGCGTCTCCGCTAATAACGACCGCGAGATTGGAGATTTGATCTCCGAAGCGATGGAGCGCGTCGGGAGCGACGGCGTCGTGACGGTCGAGGAGTCAAAGACGATGCTCACGGAACTAGACATCGTCGAAGGCATGCAGTTCGACCGTGGCTACCTGTCACCTTACTTCGTGACCGATGCGGAGCGGATGGAAGTCGCGCTTGAGAATCCCTACATC
>JACCRA010000475.1 GCA_013813825.1 Pyrinomonadaceae bacterium
GCCCGTCCCCTCGCCGACGCGCACGCACTTCGCCAACAGCGGCACGGAGGCTGTCGAAACGGCGCTCAAGCTCGCGATGCACGCGACGGGGCGCGAAAAGTTCATCGCCTTTTTCAACAGCTTTCACGGGCGCACGCTCGGCTCGCTCTCGCTCACTTCGTCGCGCGTCGCGCAACGCCGGGGCTTTAAGCGGCAGGCGCTCGACGTCACGCACGTGCCTTACGCCTACTGTCTCCGCTGCCCGTTCAATCTCGGCTGCAAGGACGACGGCCAGTGCTGTCTCGGCGGCATCGACTGGATCGAAAATCGTCTCTTCAAAACGACGACACCGCCCGATGAAGTCGCCGGCATCGTCGTCGAGGTAGTACAGGGCGAAGGCGGTTATGTACCGGCGCCGAAGGAATTTCTGCAAGGCTTGCGGCGCATCTGCGACGAGCACGGCATTCTGTTGATCGTCGATGAGGTGCAATCCGGCATGGGGCGCACCGGCAAAATGTTCGCGTGCGAGCACTACGATCTGAAGCCGGACATTATTACTATCGCCAAAGGCGTTGCCTCCGGTGTGCCGATGGGCGCGTGCGTCGCCCGCGCCGATCTGATGGACTGGCAGCCCGGCGCGCACGCCTCGACTTTCGGCGGCAATCCGGTCGCCATCGCCGCCGCGCTCAAAACTATCGAACTATTGGAACGCGAACTGATCAAGAACAGCGCGGAGGTCGGGGGTTACTTAAAGGAAGGCTTACTGAAGCTGATGCAAAAGCACGACTGCATCGGCGATGTGCGCGGCTTCGGAATGATGCTCGGCGTCGAATTCGTCACCGACCGCGCCTCGATGACGGCCGCGCCGGAGTTGCGCGATATGATTGAGACGGCTTGCTTCGAGCGCGGCCTGATCGTCCTCGGCTGCGGCGCGAACACCATCCGCTGGTCCCCACCGCTCGTCCTCTCCCGCGAAAACGTCGATGTCGCGCTGGAAATTTTCGACGAGGCGATCACGGCGTCTTGTTAAGAGCGACTGCGCGCGCAGGAACGCAGAACACCGAGCAAGGGTTGAAAGGCTTAAAGATTTCGCGGCTTCGCCACCCGTTGTGCGGAAGGGCTGTGCCCTTCCGGGCAGCAGACGCTTCTCGCTGGGGCTGCGCCCCAGTCCGAGGCGTAGCCCCGAAATAATAGTGACGACTGACGGCGAGGCACAGCCTCGCTGCACCTCGGGCGGCGAAGCCGTGAAAAGCACATGGACTTTTCAAATCTACTTTGCCACGGATGAACGCGGAGACATGCAGAGCAAAGATTTTTAATCCGCGTGTCTCCGCGTCTATCCGCGGCTATTTTTTGCCCAATGTGTGATTAGCGTCCCGGTCAGAATCTTTGCGGCGCGCCTTGCACGCAGCGCACGGTGTCGCGCGCGATAAGCAGTTCTTCGTCTGTCGGGATGACGTAAGCGGCGAGGCGCGAGTCGTCGTGACTGATCTTGCCTTCTTGCCCGCCGGAGTGCGCGGCGTTACGCGCGGCATCCAATTCCAAGCCTATCCATTGCAGACCGTCGCAAATGCGCGTGCGAACCTCCGCCGAGTTTTCGCCGATGCCTCCGGTGAAGATGACTGCATCCGCTCCGTTCATCGCCGCGAGATATGAGCCGATGTATTTACGCGCTCGGTAACAAAAGATTTCGATAGCGAGGCGCGCCCGCCGGTCGTCGGATTCGTGCGCCTCGTCGAGCAACTCGCGCATGTCGTTCGTCAGCCCCGAAATGCCCAGCAAGCCGGACTGCTTGTTCAAGAGCGTCTCGACTTCGCGCTCCGTCAGTCCTTCCTTTACGGCGACGAAGTCGATGATCGCCGGATCGATGTCGCCTGAGCGCGTACCCATCACTAAGCCTTCGAGCGGCGTCAGCCCCATCGAGGTATCCAACGAATCTCCGCTCCGGATCGCGGCAATTGAACAGCCGTTGCCGAGGTGCAGGCTAATCACATTGGTCCCGTCGCGCGGCAATTCGCGGAGTTGGCGGTAGCGGTAAGCGACGTAACGATGCGACGTGCCGTGAAAGCCATAACGGCGCACGCGGTGGCGGCGGTAAAGCTGATACGGCAGCGCGTACAGATAGGCGTAATCCGGCAGAGTCTGGTGAAATGCCGTGTCGAAGACGGCGACCTGCGGTAGCCCCGGCCCGAACACCTCGCGCGCCGCCAGAATGCCCTTGACGTTGGCCGGGTTGTGCAGCGGCGCCAGCTCGATGCAGTCCTCAATGCCGTGCAGCACTTCGTCGGTGATCAGCGCCGACTGCTTGAACCGCTCGCCGCCGTGGACGACCCGGTGGCCGACGGCTTGCACGTCCGCCACGCTTTTCACCTCGGCGATGCCTGACGATTCGGAACACGCCCACCGGATAATCAACTCGACGGCCGCGCGGGTGTCACGCAATGTTGCCGTCGAACGCTGTTTGGCGTGCCCCTCGGCTTGCCACGTGACGATGGCCTCTCCGCCCACGCGCTCGATAGCGCCGCGCGCTAAACGCCGGTCGGAGTTTTGCGCGATGCGTTCAAGGTCGGTCTCAATTAGTTGGAACTTGACGGACGAACTGCCGCAGTTGAGCACTAAGACGTTCATAGTTAGTGAATGTTAGAAGTTGAAATGTTTACGGACAAACAAAAATGTTCGATTAACTGTCGAAGCACATGAAGCCCGCCAAAGTGTAGTGGCTGCGGCAAGTCCACGGCCCATCGCGCTCAAAGGCAATAATTGACGTTCAGCAATTCGACCTTGATGAGATCGGTGCCGTGCCGATCTGGGCTGGGACAAGCCGCAGCCACTACATTTTTTTTCAATCTCGCGACCTTTGACACTTCTCGGTCTACGTTTATCAGGTCATTAGCTTCTCTCTGATTTCTGACATCCGTGCGCGAAGATGCTCTTCGTCTGCAGTGGTCACGCGGCCGTCGCGGAAGACTTCGCGGCCGGCGATGACCGTTAGCATCACGTCTCGACCCGATGAAGAAAAAATGAGGGCGCGGGCCGGATCGTGAATTGGCGTTTGATGCGCCCCGTCGAGTTTGACCGCGATCAGGTCAGCCTGTTTTCCTTCCGTGAGAGTGCCAATCAGATTCTCATACTTGAGAGCACGCGCGCCGCCGAGCGTCGCGTCGGTTAAGACTTTGTGCGCGCTGAGCGGTTCGCCGTCGCCGGCTGATAGCGGCGATGCGCGCGACATGAGCAGGGCAAAGCGCGCTTCTTCGAGAATGTCGCAGGTGTTGTTGCTGGCGACCGAATCACTGCCGAGGCCACAGTTCACTTGCCGCAGCAGGCGATAAGGAGCGCGGCCGTGGCCGAGTTTGGCGTTCGACTTCGGGCAGTGCGCCACGCTGGCCCCGGTCTCTCTGATCGTCTCAATGTCTTGCCGATCAACGCGGACACAGTGAGCGAGCAGCGGTCGGGCGCGCAGCACACCGCAAGCCGCGAGATACTGGACTGACGACAAGCCCGGCGTGTGCCATTCTATGCCGCGTTCTTGGAAACTTTCCGCGAACAAGCCCTGATTCTCACGCAGCAGCAGTTTTTCCGCTTCCGACTCCGCCGCGTGGATCATCAGCGGTAGCTTTTCCGCGACCGCGTAATCGGCCACCATCTTAAGCAGCTTCGCGCTCACCGCGTACGGCGAATGCGGCGACACTCCGACACGGACGAGATCAGTGTCCAAAGGCCGCAAGTCCTCGACCTGTTCACGCAGCTTCTCCAGTTGGTCCCCGGCGATTGACGGATCGGGACCAAACACTTCTTGATAGACCATTCCGCGCAGGCCGACCTCACGCAGAGCGCGCAGGGAATCGGCGGCTGAACTGCTGGCGTCACCCACGCAGGTGATGCCCGCCCGCGCCGCTTCGACTGCACCCCACGCCGCCGAAGCGAACAAGTCGGCAGGCGTCAGCTTGAGCATCCGCGCCAGCGTCAGTTTTTTGAGCCATGCTAAAAAGTTCGACTCTTCCGGTTCGAGGTAGCCGCGCATCGCGGTCAATTCTAAATGCGTGTGGCAGTTGACGAGGCCGGGCAGGATGGCGGCCACGCCGTAGTTTTGCAATGTCGCTCGCGGGAAGCGCGCCAGCATCTCCGCGCGAGAGCCGACGCCAACGATGAGCGCGTCATCCACCGCCACCGCGCCGTCGACGATCACGTCAACGGCTGTCGTCATGGGCAGCACCCACTGCGCGGCGTAGAGGGTGATCATTTTTCACCCCGCCCCTCGCCGCTTTCCGTTGCTTTCAACTGGCGATACCGAGCGAGGATGTTAGAGACGTAAGCGCGCGTTGAGGGAATGTCGATCCGCGCGATGAATTGCTCGGCGGTGAACGGCGACTGATCGAGGTCGGTACGATTCCACCCGACGGCGCGGCTGGGGCCGGCGTTGTAAGCGGCGACGACGCGCGCTTCCGCACCCGGCAGGCCGCGATAGTCTTTCGCGATTTTTTCCAAATACCAGCAGCCGACTTGAATGTTCCGCTCCGGGTCGCGCAACACGCTCGCCGGATCACGCGCCATCTCTCTGGCAAATTCGCTCATCCCCGTCTCGGCCGCCCACTCGCGCCCGACCGTCGGCGTCACCTGCATCAGCCCGATCTCTTGATCATCGCCGATCATCCACGGGCGAAAATAAGTTTCCTCGTAAATGATGCTCCACACCAGTCCGGGATCGAGGCGATAGACGCCGGCCTGCCGCGCGATCAGCGCGTCGAACCGATGGATCCAATACTGATTGAAAAAGTAGATCCCGGCGGCGGCGAACAAGCATAGGACGAGGCCGGAGAGCAGGAAACGCTTCATGACAGTGAGCAGTGAGCAGTGAGCAGTGAGCAGAAACAGTAGAAAGTATTTTACTGCTTACTGCTCACTGCTTACTGCTTACTTAACTAATTTCTCCGTTTCAGGTGCGACCAATGAGCGGCGCGGGTAGTGGAGCGGTCAAGACCCTCGTAGCGTGAAAGCAGTGCGCGGCCGTCTAGGACGTGACCTTGGAGCCAAATGTCAGCGGTGAGCGTCGCGCCGATCTGTAATTCGCCACCGCGCAGCATTCGCTGGTTGACAAGTATTTCGAGTTTTAGAGCGCCGAGGTCGAGGTACACCCAAGACAGGTCGCTGCCGGAGAGCGGGTTGCGGAGCGGTTTGAAAGAGAGCACCCGGCCGCAGAGGCTCCAGTCGTTTTCGTGTGCCGCGCGCGACGGGTGACGGACTTCAAGCGGCTGCCAGCGCGGGTGCTCTTCGCGTTGGCAGACCCGCGCCCGATAGGCGAGGCCGCACAGACCGACATGCAGTTCCTGAGCGCGGAAGCTTTCTGGGCCAACCTCCGTTAAATTCTGCAACTCGAAGAGCACTTCGGTTTCGGTGCCGTCGCAATAACCGTGAACGATGGCTTCGCCTTCTTCGTCGTACTCGGTTAGCGCCCACGGGCTAATGCGCTGCGCATAGCGAGCGCGGAAGCCGGGGCGGCAGTCGGCGTAAAAAATCTCGCCGGTGCCGGATTCGTAGAGCACCGTCCACACTTCCAAGCCTTCGCCGAGTTTCCAGCACCGGCCATGCAGCACTGCGCCGCGCCGCCAGAGTTGCGTCGCCTCGCCCTGATCGCCGGCCCGCTCCGCGAGGTGATTGAAATCCTTCTCGCTCGGCACTTCCAACCCGATGGCTTCAAAAGTCTCTTCCATAACTGGCATAGGTCAGAGGTCAGTAGCAATCAGTTATGATTGACCTCTGACCTCTTCAACTGATGGCTCGCTTTCGTGGTTTGGTTCCGGTGGTTCGGTCGGTCGCGTCGTTGGTGTGGGGAGCGCGGGAACGCACGCCCCGGATATTGCGCGCGGGACCATGCACTGGGCGCTGGCCCGTCCGCACCATCTCGGCGAAGAGTTCAACATCATAATCCGCCTCGCGCGACATCTCTTCGCGAACGGCGTGCAGCATTTCGAGGAATCTTGGCTTTCTATACATGTCAACAAAAGTGACGAGTGATTCGGAGACGAGCGCGGGGTAAAAAAACCGAGCGCCCTCTTCTCGCTACCGGTCACCAGTCATCCGTGTTGGCTTTCCGTAGTTTCGGAGACGAGAAACTCCGGCGTCACAATCACAGGGCAGAAGAAACCGGCCGCCGTGTTGAAAAGGCGAATGCGCGCTTGCCGGCGGACATTCGCGAGATGACCGAAGTTCCACGTCACGAGATAGTCTATTTTGTGGACTGAGGCGATGGCAACGTGTAAAGCGTCGGCGATGTACTTGCGATGAAAAATTCCGCGCGCGAGATAGCCGTCGGCGAGAATGGGAGCCGCCTCCCCCAGTTCCAACTGGTCCAGCGGTTCGACGAGCTTGAGATAGCCGGTGCGGTGCGGTTCCGGCACGCGCTCCAACTCGCGCCACAC
Organism: Pyrinomonadaceae bacterium; assembly: GCA_013813825.1. Lineage (GTDB taxonomy): Bacteria > Acidobacteriota > Blastocatellia > Pyrinomonadales > Pyrinomonadaceae > JACCRA01. Next base: position 6,396 of record JACCRA010000475.1, read on the forward strand.
GAGCGGCGAGACGAAGGGACGGTACTCGAACATTTCGCGCTCCCACCAGCGCATCGTGAGATCGCGGCGGAACGGCTCGCCGTTATCAAGGTAAGCCCCGACGACGGAGGTTTCAAGATAGATGCTTTGCTTCATTTCTGCTTCATTAAAGTGGCGTCGCCGTGATCGGCTGCAACTCGGTCGCGAGGGGCACGTGCGGCGCGCCCGCAACCGGATCGAGGCGGAGGACGCCGCGCTTAAAGTCAAAAGTCATGCGGAAGAAGCGTAACAGATTGCCGCCGAGGATGCCCGTCTGCTCGAAACCGGAAGTCTCATTGATCGCTTCCATGTCGAGCACCGCCGCCGAAAGGTTGGGATGCCTGACAGCGCCAATCGTCAAGTGCGGCAACAACAACATGCGAACGTCCTCCGCGACTCCGGCCGCGCCGTAAACTTTAAGCCGCTGCTTCTGCTCATAACGCTCCAACGCCTCGCGCGTCGCGAGGCTCGTGGAAACGACCGAGATCGTTGCGCCGGTGTCGATGATGAAATTCTGTGGCCGCGCGATTCCGTCAAGCGAGATGACGCCGCACCAGATGCCGTTTGAAGTTGAGCGCATCGGCAGTTCAATGGCCGCAACTACGGACGGCGGCCCTTCACCTATCGTGGCGGGCGCGGCCACATGGTTGTTGTCAAAGCGCGCCGCCGCGCCGCGGTCGAGAATGAGAGCGCGCTCTTGGTAATCGATGGTCGAAAGATATTTTCCGAGAATGGCAATGCCGAGGTAGCCGTCAATCGACTCTTGGGTGGAGTGAAAGTCGCGAATGTAAACCGGCACGTTCTCAACACGCGCTTCGCCCACATGCAGCGCGGAGAGAAAACCATAAACGATCTCGAAACGACCGGCGCCGCCCACCGCCCGCGCCGACCCGCCGCGCGCAACCGACTTGAGACCAACCCGCTTCGCGGTCGCTTCCGAGATGACGCACATCCCGGAGCCAGTATCGATCACAAACCGCAGCACTTCTTTCGAGTTATTGAGCCGCACATTAATGATCGGGCGGTTGTTGACGATCTCGAACGGCACCCGCGCGAACTCCGCGCCGGCGGCTTCATACAACGAACGTTGCGTGCCGAGGTAGCGGAGGAAACTGATCAATCCTTCAATATAAGTGCGGCGGTCGGCGTCGGTGCGCGGCGCAATGCGGAGGAAGTTTTCATAAGCGTCGGCCGCCTCGCGATAGCGTTCGGAGCGGGCGGCAGACTTGGCGAAGTTGTACACGAAGTCTGGCTCGTTCGGATCGATGAACATCGCGCGGCGCAAACCCGCTAATGCCAGCGCCGGCCGGTTCTCGTGGAAGCTGATCATCGCCAACCCAGCGATGGCCAGCGCCTCATCATCTTTGAAACTAAGCGCGGTTTTGAACTCTTCGACGGAGAGCAGGAAGTCGCCGCTCGCAAGCAGCGACGCGCCAAGCAGCGCGTGGCCGCGCGACGAAAGGGGATCGAGCGCCACGGCGCGCGCCGCTGCATCATAAGCGTCCTGCACCTTCCGCTGCTTCAGCAGGGCGTAGCTCAAACCGAGCCGCGCCGGCAAATCTTGCGGGTCTTTCGTGATTAACTCACGGTAAATCTTTTCCGCGCCCTCAAACTCGCCTTTCCGTATCGCCTGCTCTGCGCGCGTCCGTTGCTTGTCGCCCGCCGCGAGCACTTTGTCGCCGCTCCGTAGACACACACACAACGCCGCCACAGCGACGATAGCCAACAGCACACAACTCTTGTTGTTCATAAGATCACCCATCAGAACATGGAGAAGGCACCAGGCAGTAAGCAGTAGGCCGCAAATAGAAAGAAGAACGCTCTGGCTGCTTACTGCTTACTGCCTTCTGTCTGCTTTTCATCTCTCATCCCTATTTAAGGATTTCCCCCGTCTTCATTGACCAGAGGACGAGGTCGAGTTCGTCGAAGTCAATCTGTGCGAGGCGCGCGAGTTGTCGTAGTTGCTCTTCGATGGCGAGATAGCGAGCGCGCGTTGCCGGCGGGTCGGGAGAGGAAATGACGCCCAACTCCGCGAGACCTCGCAGAATGTGCTTATCAAGGATCGCGTAGCCGCGAAACCCGACGTTTCGCAGAAAGTGGCTCGCCTCTTTGTAGCCGAGTCCCTTAACACGCCGCTCGCGCGCCAGCCAGTCGCGCCGCTCAATCGGATCGTCGAAACCTGCGAGCCGTTCGCGCAGTCGCATCCCGCAATCTTCTTGCAGATATTCGCGTGTGACGACGATGTAACCCGAACGCGCCCGCGGATACCGATGCACGCCGCGAAGCGCGCCCGCTAATTCTTCGTGCGTCCCGGCGTCAAGCAACGAGCGAACGGCAACGACGGAGTTGAGGCCCATCCGCGCCGAAGCGCCAGCAGTAAAAATACAAAAGACCAATTCTTCAAAGAGCAATTCGTCGGAGCCTCGCCGCCACACCTGTTGAAACTCTTGGAGCCGTACGCGGATGGCGCGCCGGCGCTCATGGTGCGCGGCTTGGAGGCTTTCAACTGTAAGGGGCGGCGGCGGCTGTTGGTGGCGCACTGCTGAACGACGGATGCGGGCTACTCTCGACTCCGCGAAATTCTAGGGGCGCACTCTCGACGTTGTCAATGCAAAGGTCGTTCGCAGTTGGTAGTTATGGGGTCTCTTGGTTTTCAGACACAGAGACAGGATCAATAGGATTCACACGATAAAAGACGAACAGTCCATCCTCATTCCATCCTGTGAATCTTGCTTAATTCCTCCTTCGTCCGTCCCGGAGAATGAAAAGACCCTCTCGTTCGCAATTTATAGTTACTGATCGGCAGCCGGCCGTGTTAGTTTAAGATTTGAGGTTTGAGGTTGGGCTTTTTGACTTCAAGCTTTTGAGCAGTACGCCGTGAAACGACGGGCGTGTGCCGGCAGACAATCCTTTTCCTCGCTCAACGCATCTGACGTGTGGTTATTCCTCCCCAAGACATTCGCGTTTCAAGGGCGCAAGGTCCGCCGCTGCAACACGGGGCACTATTCTTAACACACTTGAGGTCAAGATATGGGTCATTTAAAAGTCATTCGCTTCGTTTTCATCTGCGGTCTGTGGGCGGCGACGGCGCTCGGAGTCGCGGCGCAGGAGCCGCGCCCTTCCCCGCTGTTGCCGGCCAAGCCGCCCACCACAGTCGCGCCGGTGCTGATGCCGTTCCCGACTGCCGCCGGTGACTCGCCAGAGTTGCGGGACGACGTTGAGATTTTGCCGCTGCCGACACCGACTCCCATCTACGGGCGGCTCGGCATGTTGGTCGAGACGCTCGATGGGCAAGCGATCAGAGCAGAATCGTCCGAGCAATTATTTAATCCGGCTTCCGCCATCAAACTCGCCACGGCCCTTGACGCGCTCCAGACCTTCGGGCCGGAGCACCGCTTCGCGACCGTCCTCTGGACCAACGGGACGCTCGATCAGGCAACCGGCACGATCGCAGGCGATCTGATCGTCTCCGGGCGCGACCCATCTTTCCACGATGAGCACGCCGTCGAGTTAGCGCGCGAGTTGAATCGCCTCGGCATCCGCACTGTAACCGGCGATCTGATCGTCGCTCCGCGTTTCACCTTGAACTTCAGTTCGTCATCGCAACGCTCCGGCGAGCGACTCTACGACACGCTTGACGCCGAGCGCCGCCCCGCGGCGGCGACGCGCGCGTGGTACGACTCGCGCATCGTGCGCGGCCAGCAGGCGACGCTGCCAACCGTTCCGAGCGTCGCCGTGATGGGCGCTGTCTATGTTGAGTCGGTGCCGGCCGGCGCGCGGATGTTGCTGACGCACCGTTCCAGCGCGCTTGTTGATGTGTTGAAGGTGCTGCTTTGCTACTCCAACAATTTTATGGCCGAGCGCTTGGGCGACACGATGGGCGGCCCCGCGGGCTTGCAGCAGTTTTTGATCAGCAAGGTTGGCGTCTCGCCTTTTGAAGTTCAACTCGCAACGACCAGCGGACTCGGCGTCAACCGCGTCTCGCCGCGTGCGATGATGAAAATTTACCGGGCGCTGGTCGCGGAACTCGACCGACACGACTTGACGCCGGCGGACATTTTGCCGGTGGCCGGCGTCGATCCGGGCACGCTGCAAAAGCGTTTTACCGCTGGCCTCGCGCGCGCCAGCGTCATCGCCAAGACCGGCACTCTGATTCGCACCGACGCAGGGGCTAGCGCCCTCGTCGGCCAACTGCGCACACGCAACGGCGAGACGCTCCTGTTTGTCATCTTCAACCAGCGTGGCAGCGTCTGGCGCTTCCGCAACATGCAGGAACAACTCATTAGCGAAATTCAGTTTGCGCGCGGCGGCCCGGCACCATTCGCCTACACGCCCGTCACTCTCGCCATGCGCCTCGCCGATACCGAAACCAAAGCGACTCGCAACAGCGACGAATACGAAGCCACACCGAACTAGCAAGAAAAAGCAGTAAGCTGTAGGCAGAAGGCAGTCAAGACGATGTGTTCCTGACTGCCTTCTGCTACTGCCTTCTCTGCTGTCATCCCTTAAAAAAACTGCGCCCCGGCAGCCTGAGAGTTGCCGGGGCGCTTTTTCGTTCTACCGGCGTGCGGCGGGCGGCACCGCGGAGCCGGAGAA